>NZ_AEPN01000052.1:0-20049 GCF_000185925.1 Paracoccus sp. TRP
ATCTCGGCAGAGGTCTCATGCGAGCTTTTAATAAAAAGCTCGCATGATATCTCAAGTCAGCGAGATCAATTGCAGGTGGCCACATCACGCGAAGGTGGCGCGGATAAGCGGCCCTTTCCTACACTTTTGCCGTTGGGCCAGCGCTCTCCTCCAACGTTTCTGGAGATTCTTCTCCTCGCGACCGTCCTTCGACAGTATCCAGAATGGCCGTACATACGGTTCAAATGGCTCGACAGCAACGAGCTCAAGCGGAGGACTGTCCGGATGCAGCGAGCACTGCCAAGGCGTGCCCTGAATCGAGTAGACTTCCAGCCATCCACTTTCGGGTAAGTCGGTTCCCTCTCCGCGATGCCGCGCTGGTAAGTGGCAGCTGAAGTGAAGGGCAACATCGGGAGACACGTCCAGATGATTCACATTGCGCCACCCTGCCAGCAAGAAGTGCGGATAAGCTTCCAAGGATAATGGAGAGAACCCAATGCTGCCGTGGATACACCCCTGTTCCAGGATGCAGATAGCCCTCTCCCAGCATGTCCAGTGGATGAGCCTGTGGCGCTGAACAGCTTCGATTTCGGCCATGCCGGTCATTGGAATGATCATCGCTTCTCCGCGCAGTATCTGATCATCAGCCTACCGCGTGACCTATTAGCGCGTTACCCACAAAACCACATTTGTGCGTTTGCGGGTTCATGGGTCGCGTCTCGTCTTTCCGGATTCGAAGCCCGTGATTATACCGGTGGCTGGATCGACGATCTTATTGATGTCGTCTTGGAGGCCTTGAGTGCGTACCATTGCGAAGATGCGGATTTCTGCGTCGGGACAGACCTGGCGCAGTAGCTCAGCACAAGCGTATGTCGTGCGTCCCAAGGTGAGCACATCGTCGACGATGGTGATTTTGTCCGGCACAAAAAAGGGGCGTTCCGCCTCGATGCTATCCAGGTGAATCGGTACAAGCGGCCTGTCATCCGCCCTTTGCGAGCTCGACGATTTTGGCACGGCCTTGATCCGCGTCAGGTAGGTTTGCACGTCCTGGCCAAATCCATGCTCGTGCAGAACATCACAGATGACCTTTGCGGGCCATAGAGCTCCGTCCGGCAGAGGCGCAGAACGCGGTGCAGGCACCAAAGTCACGTCCGGCCCTAGAAACGGCTTTAGATTATCGGCCTTGGCGTCACGCAAGTGAGGGACAGCCGAGGCGATGATATCCACCCTGCCCGCTTTGATGGCACCACAAGTTCCTCTCGATCGTTTCGAGAGGTCCGAGGTGCCGCGTGGCGAATAATTGGCGAACGTGCCGTACTCATAGCTCGAAGGCACGAACGCCCCCGGCTGTGTAGTTTGGGATGTCGAGCAGGATATCCGGCAGGTTTTCACGGCGCAGAACCTGCGCCCCATACTCGATGAGCTGCTTTGGCCAGGTCAGGTTCGGGTCGGTCGCAACATTCTCAAGGAGGTAGAGGTCGCGCCCGAGCCGAATGGCTTCCCAGCCCTGGTGGCGTGTCCCGCTCTTCTCGCTTGCCTCGATAACGATGGTCGCATCGCAGATGAGCGCCATCGTCCGATTGCGGCGCGGAAAGTTCTCACCCTTGCTCGGATAACCTTCGGGAAACTGTGAGATCGCAAGGTGGTTGCGCTTTATCTCTTCGAGGAGCTCCGCATTCTTCGCCGGATACGCCTTGGACAAGGGAGTGCCAAGCACGGCAATGGTGCGCCCGCCCTCTTCAATCGCGGTGCGGTGTGCCACCGTGTCGATGCCATCGGCCAACCCACTCACCACGATGATGCCTTGCTCTACGAGCGCCCGCGTCACGGCTTTTGCGCGTTTGATGCCGTCCGGCGTGGCCTTGCGGGAGCCAACGATTGCTACGCGGGAGCCTTCGGTCAGCAACGAGGTATCGCCCGCCGTATACAATACGTCAGGGGCGTTCTTCTCTTCAACTGGGCCAAGTGGCCCAAGGGCTTCTCTCGTTCTTAGCTCTGCGTGCATTTCCGTCCTAGCGATGCCTTTTGCGTCACCGCCCTCCCTTTAGTTTACATCACAAATTCGAGTTCGCGCAATTTTTTACACAAACCCACATTTGTGCTTTTGTTCATTTGCGGGTTATTCCCGCCTCGTCTTCCAGTTCTTTCGTTCGGGCCTCGATATAGGCTTGCAGCTCACCGACCATCTTCCGGTCGGTCGCACTACAAGCGGTCTTGAACCGCGTGTGCAGGCTGGCCGGTAGGTCGAGGCTCAGGCGCTTCGTAGGTTCATCCGTCGCCGTAACTTTTGCCACGGACATCGATGCCCGTGTCGTGTCATGCCCTGCCCCGCCCCGCTCGAACGCGAGGATTTGGTCATCCGTGGGCTGCTTTGGCTTCGGAGCCGCTGAAAACGTCTTCTTCGACATACCGCTCAATCTCTTTCGTTAGGTATTCAATCTCGCGGGCGGCATTGCTATCGCCTGCCCACTCAAAAATTGTTTGCCCCATGGTCATGCCTTCCGCGAAGGCGACCCGCTGCTCGATTTCGCTTCCCAAAATCGGCAAGCCCGCTTCTGCGGCCATGTTGCGGATATCCCGGCCAATCACGGTTTTCCCTATTTTGCGGGAAACCACAAACCCACATTTGAGGGTTGGCTTGAATTCTTGTGCTTCCTTCACTTGGCGCACCGTCAAATCGGACGCCCAGGTCGAAAGCCCCGAGGGCTCAATCGGAAGCGCCACGAAGTCCGAGGCCACGATACAGGACCGGGCAATCTCTTCGGCGTGGGGTGGCCCGTCGATGATTGTATGATCGTAATCTTGCGCCAGCTTAAGTGCATCCCGCGCCATGTTCGCGCGCGCCATGCTCACGACCTGGAAGGGCGCATCTTCGCGCAAGCTCGCCCATGTCGTGGCCGAGCCTTGTTTATCCGCGTCTATCAGCAGCACCCGATGCCCCTGACGTGCCAGGCAGCCCGCCACGTTCACCGATAGGGTGGTTTTGCCGACGCCGCCTTTTTGGTTCAGGAAAGATATTATCATGAATCAACCTCACCACATTCGTGGGAACACGTAAAGTCACAAACCCACATTTGTGTATGCACCACGATTTTTGCAGAATGCCAAGAAATGCTTGTCCGCGTCCTTCACATCGATGGCCTTGTCGTGGACCCAAGACCGCCATTCGCTTTCGAGCACATAGACATCCCAGCCAGGCGCGAGACGCCGTGCCTCGTCGTGCGTGTCGAGCTTTTTGAACCGCAGCGCCTGGAAGGGCAGGGCGACGACCGCCTCAGCTGCCTTGGGACGGAAGACGACATTGTCACCCTCGATGCTCATGAGGTAATCTGGCATGTGGTCATGCGCCGCATCATCCTCAATAATCTTGCCGAGCAGTCGTCGGAATTCTTTCGTGGTCGAACCCGAGCCACACTTGTCGCGCAAGAGCTCGATGCCGCATTTCCATTTTGGCTGTGAGCCGCAGTGCTTTCGCGCTAACTCATAGAGCCGCCGTTCAAGGGGCTTGCGAAGGAAGAAATATTCCTTGTTCAGCGTTAGAACATGGTTGTTCTCTATGGCGTCGAAAACCCAGTCTGACAGGGTAATCTCGACATCTTGCATCCGCCCGTCGCGCGTCTCTCTTACGATTTCCGCAGACTCGATGAGGCCGAAGACCCTGAAATACTCCTTGCCGCCCTGGCGGATATTCGTCTCGATCTGGGTCCCTTGCAGCCGCCGAAGCGCATCCTTGAGCAGCTTGTAGCCTTGACCAGACGCCTGCCGGTTCGTTGCCACGAGCAAATCATGCGCCTTGAACCGGAGCGTCCGGCCAACCGTTCGACCCTCGTTGAGCGCGGCCATGCACTGGCTGATGCAGTAAATCAGCACATCACGATCATGCACCGTGGCCAGCCCATACCGGGACGGCGACACTTCGATGAAGTTCTCGCCATTCTGATACCGCCGAGGCTTCATGTCCGGCTTGGTAGAGAGGGTGAAGACAGGATGCTCCATCGAGGCCATGTCGCCCTTGGGGACGGCATCCACGATGTCACACACGAACAGATCTTTTTGGGGGTGACGGTCAGGCAGCAACGGGGAGCGTGAATTCGTCATTTCACACACCACCGAGCACGTTCGAGATTCGTCATTGCACACACCATGGGTTATTATCGTCATTTCACACACCACACGTCAAGACTCGTCATTTCACACACCCGGACACCTGTGGATAACTTTTCCAGGCATTCGTCATTTCACACACCCAGATTCGTCATTTTACACACCAAACTTCGTCATTTCACACACCAGACTCCATGATTATTTTTTTAAATTCAATATGTTATGGGAAATTTTCCAAGGTGTAACTCTAGTATAACTCTATTTAACTCCCTCAAAGCGAGAAGCTTTCAGCAAAATTTCAACCGTTAACTTTCAATTCAACGGATTTTGATCAAACCTTCCGCGGTAGGTCTTGTTCTTGAAATAGACATTCTGCTTCGCCTTGAGCGGGTTGCGATTGCTCACCAACAGCAGCAGATCATCTGCCTTCATGCCCGTGATCTGTTCAGCGGTCATGAGCTTCTGACGCTGTTCCGAGTAGGAAAAATCCCGACCCTCGTTCGGGGCTTTGCCCTCTCGAATTTGCTGAGAATAGACTGTGCTTTCCCCGAGGTGGCGCGCAGCCCATTCAGCGGTTTCGATATCGTTGAGGTTGAAGACGCGCTTGGTGATGCAGGAGCCGAAGATCGAGCGGGCATCGTTTGGTCCATAGGCTTTTTCGACCTGGCCCGTATCTTGCGTGACGAACAGGGCTTCGACACCGGCCCCTGCGGCGACGTTGGCAATGTTCATGATTTGCTCCATGCGGCCCATCCGCACGAATTCATCGAGCACCAAGAGGATCGGGGCCTTGACCTTGCGCCGCCCATCCTGGCGCACCACCGTGCCAAGGACGAGGTTGATGAACAGGCGCATGAAGATCGCTTGCTTGTCCACTTGGTCGAGCGGCACCACGATGAAAAGATCGACCTGGTCATCGAGAAGATCATCCATGCGGAAGCTGGACCCAGCCAGGAAGTGGCGCATGTTGTCGGACTGCATCCACTCAAAAGCTTTCGAAACCGCTGTCTGAATCGACCCGCGTTCGCGGTCACCCGCGCGCAGGATCGTGGCGGCGGTCTGGGCGGGACGGTGGCCGACGATGTCCTTGTTGTCTGACCACGCTTCAAGTGTGCTGTCGAGATTTGCAGACAAAAGCAGATCGGCGACGGCGATCAGGTTGCGCCGGTTGGGTTCTTCCTGCGTCACGACCACTTCGATCGCGGCGGCCACCAGCTGGCGGGCCATTTCCGAAAAATGCGCGCCGTCGCCTTGTTCCGGTTTGACCAGGCCATCCGCAACCAGAGCCACGTCGCGCGCCAGTTCGTGGGGGCGGATGTAGTCGAGCGGGTTGAACTGATCCTTGCCGTCCTCGACGAGGCCGAAGGGGTTGAGGACGGCCACCTTGCGCCCGAGCTCTTCCCGGTGCCGCCGCGTGACCGCGAAATTCTCGCCCTTAATGTCCAGAACCACGACCGGCCCCTGGTGATCGAGGATCGCCGGGATCACGGCGCTGACGCCCTTGCCGCCCCGTGTGCCGGAGACGACGAGGTGATGCCCGCCGCGCCATCCCTTGGCATCGTTCTTGACGTAGCGCAGGAGTTTGCCCTTGTGCAGGGCGAGGGGCAGGCCGGTCTTGTTGCGCTTCAGCTGGGCAATGTCGCGCGGGTCCATCCATCCTGCTTGCCATGGGCCGGTGCGGGATTTGCGATTGCGGCCAATGCGCGGATTGAAGATCGCCGTGAGTGGGGTGCTGACAGCGACAGCCACTCCGAAGGCCCCAAGCGCGAAGGAGATCGCCATGGCCTGTTTCTGCGGATCAGAATACCGCGCCAGCCCCTTGAGTCCTTCCCAAATGGCACGGGGGAGGGGCCAGCCTGCGCCCGTCCATGCCTGGATAGTCGCCAGTATGTCGCTGAGCGGGCCTCTGAGGGGCGTCAGGGCTGTGAGGGCGGCAGCGCACAGGCAGAGCCATGCAAGGAGCTTCAGCGGTGTCCTGTGGCGCTCTGCGGCGGTTCCGAGGGTGTCGAGGATGGTGGCCACGGCGATGATCGGGAAGGCATAGGTGGTCACCGGGTAGATCGCGACCGCTTGCGGAGCGAGGATGAGGGCGGCAGCGGCCAGGATCACAGCACCCATCATGATCACCCAGTGGCGGGCTTCCAGAACAAAACTCATGACCGGTCCTCTTGCGCGTCAGGAAACAGAATCTGCCAGAGCCCCCGGTCGCGGTCCCGCTGGGTGAGGCGCTCTGGCAGGTCGCGCCGCACGATGCTCTGAAGAGCAGGTTCGGCGCTCAAACGGTCGAAGACCAAAGTGCCCAGAAGCCATTTGATGCGGTCTTCGTCTTTCTTCTCAGACAGACGCCGCCGGGCATCGAGCGCTGCGATCTGAGCGTCGAGCTGGGCTTTCTTCTCGGCCAGTTCTTTAATCCGGGCGTCGGTTGGGCGGCTTTGGGACATGGGGCAACCTCGGGTATAATGGCGGCGAATGTAGTGGCGGATTGATAGCTTGAAAAGAATTAAATGCGCGCTTATACATTGTCTTCGACAACGTGCGCGTCCTCATGGGGGTAAACCCCCGCGCCGGACGGCTTCCCCCCCAAGGCGGCGATGCCGCCTGAACGAGGGTTTCACCCTCGCGCTCCCGACCAGCGCAACCAGGCGCTGGACCCTGTTTTGAAGAGAGGCGTCCCAAGCGTGGCGATCTACCATCTCAGTGCAAAAGTGATCAGCCGGGCAGGGGGCCGTTCATCTGTCGCAGCCGCCGCCTACCGGACGGCTGGGCGGCTGCGGGATGAGCGGCAGGGGTTGGAGCATGACTACAGCCGCAAGGGCGGGGTCGTGCATTCAGAGATAATGGCCCCCGAGAACGCCCCCGACTGGATGTGCGATCGCGACCAGCTCTGGAATGCGGTCGAGGCGGTCGAGAAGCGGCGCGATGCCCAGCTTGCCCGCGAGATCGAAGTGGCTCTTCCCCGCGAGCTCGATCGCGGGGAGCGCCTGGAACTGTTGCGTGGTTTTGTTCAGCGCGAATTTGTCGATCGCGGCATGATCGCGGATGTGGCCATTCACGAGGGCAAGGCCCGTGATGGCCACGGTCAGCCCCATGCACATGTCATGCTCACCATGCGCGAGCTGACCGGCGAGGGGTTCGGGAAGAAGGACCGCAGCTGGAATGCGCCGGACCTGCTGATGGGCTGGCGCGAAGCCTGGGCGCGGGACGCAAACACGGTCCTTGAGCGGGCAGGGCGGTCGGAGCGGATCGACCACCGGTCCCTTGATGTTCAGCGCACTGAGGCCGAGCAACAGGTCGAGCGGGCGCGCGGGGGCGGGCAGGAAGAGCTGGCGCTTGAGCACGAGAAGAAGGTGGTCGAGCTCAGCCGGGAGCCCGAGCCGAAAATCGGCCCATCGGCCAATGCCCAGGAGAAACGCGGGATCGTCACGGAGCGCGGTGAGGCTTTCCGTGCGGCTCAGGCGCGCAATGCACAGCGCCAAGAGTTGGGCTGGCGTCAGTTGGAATTGCGGCTTGATCTGATGGAGCGGGGGCGCGCCTTGATTGCCACCGCGCGCGAGCGGCTGGATCAGCTTTGGGGCCGCGCCGAGGCCGCGATGTCACGGATCAAGGAGAGGGTTATGGGCGAGGTTGAGAGGCCGCAGGCTGGTGCCGAGCGGAGCGACATGGATGCGCGCCGGGCGGCAGTGTTGGGGCGCGACGTTGATCGACCCGAGGTGCAAGCGCCGGATGTCGGGCGGGAGCGCGCCCCTTCCGACGATCCTATTCGGGAGCGTCTGAACGCCATCCTTGGGCGTGGGCGTGATATCGGGCAGGAACGTGATGCCGCCGCCGTCGAGCGGGACATCGTCGCCCGTGATGGCGAGGGCCGTGACCAAGGGCGGCGGGATGACATTCTCGGGCGCGGGCGTGATACTGCGCCCGAGCGCGGGCAGGGCCGCGATCGCGACAGAGAACGTTAAAAACTGAAAGGAACCAAACAGTGTTTGAAGATCGCTACCACAAGGACCAGCCCGCCGTAAAATCAATGGCGCAGCGCATTGCGGACAATAGCCCACAAGTCTTCGCGACCACCGATGATTTCGTCGCTGCCTACGGACAAGAGGCAGCCGACATGGTTGCCAAAGGTGGCCTGCTGGCGGCCCTTTGGGACATCGGAATTGATGCTGTTCCCGCATCGTTCGAAGGGGAGGGGCGCGACCAGCCAAAGGGTTTGAAGACTAGCCTTGCTCGTAAGGACGGCTAAGCGTGTGGCGCTCATCAGAAGTTGATCGTGAACCGTTCGTTCTGCCAAGCGGACGGACCGCCTCAATCAAGTATACGTTCGTAGGGCGTTGTTGCAGAAGTCCGCCCGCGGAGGATTCACGGCGGGAATCCAGTCGGTTAGGCTGGGGGCATGAGCAAGCCTTCTCCCGCCCGCTACCGCACGACGAACTGGTCCAGCTACAACGACGCCCTGCGACGGCGCGGCTCGCTGCTGGTCTGGTTCGACCGGGAGATGGTCTGGCTGGCGCCACGTGATGGCCGACATGGTCGGCCGCCCGTGTTCTCGAACGCCGCGATCCAGTTCTGCCTGTCCATCAAGGTGCTGTTCAGGCTGCCGCTGCGGCAGGCTGCCGGCATGGTCGCCAGCCTGCTACAGATGGCCGGCCTGGACTGGCCGGTCCCGGACTATTCCACCCTGTGCCGGCGGCAGAAGTCCCTGACCGTCCAGATACCCTATCGTCGCGCCGAGGGTCCGCTGAACCTGCTGGTGGACAGCACCGGGATCAAATTCCTGGGCGACGGCGAATGGCAGGCCCGCAAGCATGGCGTTCAGGGGCGGCGCCAGTGGCGCAAGGTGCATCTCGCCATGGACACCGAAACATCCGACATCCGGGCGGTCGAGTTCACTCCCAGCCGCGACGGTGACAGCCCTATCCTGCCAGAGCTGCTGGACCAGATACCAGCGGAAGAGAAGATCGGCACCGTGACCGCCGACGGCGCCTATGACAGCCGCCGCTGCCACACGGCGATCGTTGAGCGGCAAGCAACCGCCATCATCCCGATCCGCAGGAACGGCCGCCCCTGGAAGGAGGACTGTCCCGCTGCCCGGGCGCGGAACGACACCCTGCGCGCGACCCGGCACTTCGGTCGGGCATTCTGGAAGCGCTGGACCGGGTATCACGCCCGAAGTCGGATCGAGGCGAAGATGACGCTGCCTCAAGGCGTTCGGGGAGCGCATCGCCGCAAGGGACCCGAACTGCCAGACTGCCGAGATCCACATCCGCATTGCTCTCATGAACCGCTTCTCCGCCCTCGGCACCGCCGAGATCGTTCGCGTCAGCTGAGTTCAGCGGGGAAAGGGGCAGCTCACGCCGCTAGCTGAGTTGCGCAACAACGCCGACTGCATGTCGCGAGCGAGGTTTAGGAATGCCTCGACTGGGCGAAGGCTCTGGTTAGATCGAAGGCAAAAGGCATATTCGGGAAAGAAATCGGTGATCTCGCGTATCTTTACGCGGCACACGCGATCGGCACGCGTCGAGGCGGCGTCGAACATAAAGCCAATGCCGATGCCTTGCGCGCAAGCTTCGTAAATCGCTTCGCGCGATTCCAGCCAGAGGAGGGGCTGCGGCCGGAGGCCCGATTTAGTTAGAACGCCGTTCAGGCGCTTCTGGGTCTGAGATTGCCCGCTGCGGAACAGAAGCGGGTGATCCATCAATTCGCTCAGGCTCACCTCCTGCCGGCGGGACAGGGGATGGCCCTCGGGGATCAGGGCCACCAGCGACTGCTCGAACAGCGCCTCGCGAAAGATGTCGTCCGCCTGCGGCGCTTCGGTCAGTATGCCAAGATCGCATTTCCTGTCCCTGACCGCATTCACGACATGCTGCCAGTTGCCGAAATGCATCTCCAGTCGGACACCGGGATAATGCGCGCGAAAGGCCGCGATCAGCGACATGGCTGGCCCCGGTGCGCCAGCTGCGATGACTAGCTCGCCAATGGTCAGCGTGCGGGCGGAGTGGAGAATCACCGCCGCTTCCTTTTCCGTGTCACGCATCTGACGGGTGTGGCGGTAAAGCCTTTCCCCGATCGCCGTCAGTTCCGCGCCCGTGCCTACCCGGTCGAACAGGCGCACGTCATGCGCCTCCTCCATTGCGCGAACCTGCGCGGTGATCGCGGGTTGCGACACCGCCAACGCCTTAGCCGCGCGGGAAAAGCTGCCTGTCGCGGCAACCTCGTTGAATGCGCGTATCTGGCTGGCGGTGGGGCGTTTCATGGCGGCTCCAAGCGATGTCGAAGCATAACCTAAATTTATATCATGTCATAAACGTTACAACTGCATCGCCTATGCCCGCCACGACAGCGAAAGGACTTCATCGTGGCGACGGTAACACTCAGGGGTATCCAGAAATCCTTCAAGGACGCCGAAATCCTGCGCGGCATCGATCTGGACATTGCCGAGGGCGAGTTCGTCTCGCTTGTCGGGCCATCGGGATGCGGCAAGTCCACGCTGCTGCGGATCATCGCCGGGCTGGAGGGTGCAACGGCGGGCGAGGTGCTGCTGGACGGCGTGTCCGTATCGGGCATGCGGGCGGCGGACCGCAACCTGTCGATGGTGTTCCAGTCCTATGCCCTCTACCCGCATCTGACCGTGGCCGAGAATATCGCCGTGCCGCTGCGGATGCGCCGTCTGAACCGCTGGCAGCGTCTGCCGCTGGTCGGGGGCTTCATGGGCGGTGCGGCGGCGCGGTCCATTGCCGCCGATGTGCAGCGCGCCGCCGAGATGCTGGAGATCGGCCCGCTGCTGGATCGCCGCCCGGGCGAGATGTCCGGCGGGCAGCGCCAGCGCGTGGCGCTGGCCCGTGCGCTGGTGCGCGATCCGGCGGCTTTCCTGCTGGACGAGCCGTTGTCGAACCTCGACGCCAAGCTGCGCGCCCACACCCGGACCGAGATCACCGAGCTTCATCGCAAGCTGGGCGCGACGTTCATCTACGTCACCCACGATCAGGTCGAGGCGATGACCATGTCCGACCGCATCGCCGTGATGATGGGGGGCGAGATCCTGCAATGCGACACGCCCGCCCAACTCTATGCCGATCCCTGTGATCTGCGGGTGGCGGAGTTTGTGGGCTCGCCGCGTATCAACGTCATTCCCGCCGAGGCGGATAAGGATGGCCGCATCTCCATCCCCGGCTGCCCCTTGCCAATGCGCCATACGGGCCGCGCCACCTTGCGGTTGGCTCTGCGCCCCGAGGCGCTGTTTCTGACCGAAAGCAGTGCCAAGCTGCGCGGCAAGGTCGCGCATGTGGAGAATATGGGCCATGAATTCGTGGTCCAGATCGCGGTGCCCGAGCTTCCCGACTGCCTTGTGCTGCGAACGTCCGCCCAAGCTGTCGTCGGGGATGCGGTGGGCATCGGTTTCGATCCCGGCCGCGCGCTGATTTTCGACGCGATGGGCGGACGCTGCCGGAACGTGACCGCGCAGGTTTTCGCATGACCCAAGGGCGTATCGCTTTCCTATTGGGTGCGCCCGCGCTGGCGCTGATGCTGGTGATCCTGATCCTGCCGATCCTTGCGGCGGTGGTTCTCAGCTTCACCGACTATTCGCTGGGCGCGGCAGGGCTGACATGGGTGGGGCTGGAAAATTACGCCCGCATCTTCGGGAGTTCCACCTATGAGAAGATGCTGGTCGCCACGGCGACATACGTTGCGGCGGTGGTGCCAGCATCGATCGGTCTGGGCCTTGGCGCCGCGCTGCTAATCCAGTCCTTGTCACGCGGGGCGGCGTTCTACAAGTCGGTCTATTTCCTGCCGGTCATGGCAACGCTTCTGGCAATGACGATCGTGTGGCAGATGATGCTGCACCCGACCATCGGCGTGGTGAACCGCAGCCTCCTGGCGGTCTGCGGCGTGCTGCCCGAAGGGGTCTGCCCCGATCAGATGCCGCTTTGGCTGGGCGACCGAAACTATGCGATCTGGGTCACCTGTTTCATCGGCGTCTGGCAGGGCTTCGGGTTCAACATGGTGCTGTATCTGGCGGGCCTGTCCGGCGTCTCGCGCGAGCTTTACGGCGCGGCGGAGATGGACGGCGCAAGATCGGGGTGGGAGCGGTTCCGGCTGGTCACATGGCCTGCGCTGCGCCCCACCACGACCTTTGTGCTGATCACCACCTTCATCCGCGCCTTCCAGACCTTCGACACGGTAGAGGTGCTGTTTTCGCCCGGCGGGGGGCCGTCAAAGTCGGTCTATCTGATGATGTTCGCCATCTATGAAAAGGGGATCGTGCAGAACCTTGTCGGCATCGGCGCGGCGATCACCGTGTTGTTCCTGATCTCTGTCATGGCGCTGACGCTGCTGCAACGCCGCCTCACGGAACGGAGGGCCTGATTCATGACCCAAATCCTGAAACATCTGGTGCTGCTGATCGGCGGCTTTGTGGTGCTGGCACCCTTTGCCGTCATGCTCAGCTATTCGCTGAAATCCCCGTCCGAAATCGAGACCGGCACCGGCGGGCTGTTCGGCGCGCAGGCCCCGATGCTGGACACGATGTGCATGGCCCGCAGCCAGCCCGACCGCGCCGCGATGGATGCTGCCCGCGCCGCCAGTCCCGGCCAAACCGATGACGCGATCATGGCGCAGTTGGAGCAGGGCCGCGAGGCTGCATGCACCACCCGCCCCGCCGTTTTCAACTACACCAAGGCCTTCACCGAGGCGCCCTTGCTGAGATACCTGCTGAACGGGCTGATCGTGACCGTGTCGATCTTTGTGATACAGGTCATCGTGGCACTGCCCGCCGCCTATGCGCTGACAAAATTGCGGTTCTGGGGCCGGGATGCGGCATTTGCACTGGTGCTGTTCTGCCTGCTGATCCCGGTGAACGCGGTGGCGCTGCCGCTCTATCTGGGGCTGGCGAAGCTGGGGCTGACCAACAGCTATGCCGCGCTGGTGATCCCGTGGACCATTTCGGCCTTCGGCATCTTCCTCATGCGCCAGTTCTTCCAAAGCGTGCCCGACGATCTGGTCGATGCCGCGCGGATGGATGGAATGGGCGAATTCGCCATCGTCTGGCGCGTGATGCTGCCAACCGCGATCCCCGCGCTGATCGCCTTTGCCATCTTTTCCATCACTGCGCATTGGAACGATTATTTCTGGCCGCGCATCGTCATCACGGGCGATCGTGATCTGTTCACCCCGCCGCTGGGCCTGCGCGAGTTTCAGGCCGGCGCCGACGGCAGCCTTTATGGCCCGATGATGGCCACCGCGACCATCATCGTCATCCCCCTCATCGCCGCGTTCCTTTTGGCGCAGCGCCGCTTCATCGAAGGCATCGCGCTTTCGGGAATGAAATGACCCCCCACGGAGACTAAAATGAAACGCCTTTTCCTTCTTGCCGGGCTGATGCTCTCGGCCACCACGGTCCATGCGCAGGACAAGGTGACAATCGAATTCGTCTACCCTTACTCCGCGATCTTCGACGTCACCTATGAGGCGATCCTGCCCCGCTTCCAAGAGGCGCATCCGAACATCGAGGTGAAGTTCCGCGCCTCCTATGAGGAATACGAGGATGCGTCGAACACCATCCTACGCGAGGCCGTGTCGGGCAACCTGCCGGACGTGACGATGCAGGGTCTGAACCGCCAGCAGATCCTAGTAGAAAATGACATCGCCCAGCCGCTGGACCCGTTCATCGCCAAGGAGGCCGATTTCGAGGTCGAAGGCTATCACCCTGCGATGCTGCAACTTTCGACCTTCGACGATCAGGTGTATGGCCTGCCCTTCTCGGTCTCGCTTCCCGTCGGGTTCTACAACACTGCGATGATGCAGGATGCCGGGATCGACGGCTTTCCCGCTACATGGGACGAAGTGATCGCCGCTTGCGGAACATTGCGCGAGGCGGGCTACGAGAATCCGATCTTTTGGGATTGGCAGATCACCGGCAACTGGCTGTTCCAGGCGCTGATGTGGTCGCAGGACAAGCCCATCGTCGAAGGCAACGCAATGACGCTGGACAGCCCCGAGGCACTGGTTGCCTTGCAGACGATCCAGAAGATCGTAAACGAATGCGGCATGAAGAACCTGTCGGTCGAGGAAGCGATCACCTCCTTCACCTCCGGAGAGATTCCGATGCTCTTCTCCTCGACCTCCTATGTCGGGCGTATCTCGCGTGGGAACGCGGATCTGGCATTCACGACGGCATCCTTCCCCGGCATCGACGGCGCCCCTCTGGGCCTGCCCGCGGGCGGGAATGCGGCGATGATGACCTCGACCTCGGACGATCCGGCGGTGCGGGCGGCGGCATGGGAATGGATCAAGTTTCTGACCTCGGGCGAAGGGGCAGCCGATGTGGCGCGCACCACGGGCTACATGCCGCCCAACCGCGCCGCGAACGAGCTGATCCTTGCCGATTTCTATGACCGCTACCCCGAGAAGGCATCGGCGGTGGAGCAGCTGCCGCTGATGCGCGAATGGCAAGCCTATCCGGGCGCGAACGGCCTTGCGATCACGCAGGTCATCTATGACGGGCTGGAGCGCCTGGTGACGGGCGAGCAGCCCGACATGGAAGAACTGCAGCAGGAACTGGTGGATGAGGTTGCGGAGCTTCTGCCGCACTGATCCCGAACCCGCGGGTCGCGCGCCTGCGTGACCGGCATCCCGGAGAGACATGATGAAATTCATCCACCTGACCGACACCCACGTGATCGGCGGCGGTCGCCGCCTGTTCGGGGCCGACCCGTCCCGCCGCCTCGCGCTTGCGGTCGAGAGCATAAACCGCGATCACGCCGATGCCGACTTCACCGTCGTTACGGGTGATCTGACCCATTGGGGCGACGCCGACGCCTACGCCGCCTTTACCCGCGCCATCGCAGGGCTGAAGACGCCGCTCGTGCTGATGGTCGGCAACCATGACGACACACCGTCCTTTGCCGCCGTCTTTCCGGCCATACCGCGCGACGAAAACGGCTTCGTCCAGTCCGCGCGGCAGACCGAGGCCGGGCTGTGCCTGTTTCTCGATACCCGGGTGGACGGCACCCATGCAGGCGGCTATTGCCCTGCGCGGCTGGACTGGCTGCAACGGCAGCTTGCGGGCAGCGAGGGTCCGGTCCTTCTGTTCATGCACCACCCTCCCTTCGACGTGGGCATCCGCGCGATGGACGACATCCGCATGCAGGACGCCGAGGCGTTCCACGCCGTCATCGCACCGCACACCCACCGCATCCGGCACCTGTTCTTCGGCCACGTCCACCGGGCGATCTTCGGCAACTGGCGCGGGCTTTCATTCTCGTGCATGCGCGGGCTGAACCATCAGGTTGCATTGGACCTGTCCAGCGACGTGATACAGGGCGATCTGGCCCAGCCTGCCTATGGCGTTGTGCTGGCCGATGCCGACCGCGTCGTGGTCCATATGCACGAATTCGCTTCGCGCGCGCCGACATTTCCGCTGATGGCCCCCGAGGGCGACCTGTCCGAGGATTACTCCACGGCAATGCGGCACGAAGGATTCATCGACCTGTGACGAATGCCGATGATCACCGTGCTCTGGTCGCAGGTGCGCGGCGCATCCTGTGCGACATCGACGGCTGCCTGATCCGAGGGGGGCAGACGATCGACGGGGCCGCCGCGTTCGTTGATGCGGTGCGCGACAGGTTGGCGCTTGTCTCCAACAACTCGACCGATACGGCAACGGGCCTGTCGGACCGCTTGGCCCGGATCGGCATCGAGGTGCCGGCGACGCAGATTTTCCTGGCCGGAGAACAAACCCTGCTTCATGTGCAAACGGCTTATCCCGACGCCCGCATCCGGCTGATCGCCACGGATGCGATGCGCGACCGGGCCGAGACGCTGGGTCTGCACCTTACGTCGGAGCGGCCGGATCTGATCGTGCTGTGCCGTGCACCCGACACGACGCTGGCGGAACTGGAATCCGTGCTAGTCCAGATCACACAAGGTGTTCCGATAGTCGCAGCCAACCCCGATCTGACGCATCCCGGCGCTGCGGGTCCGGCCATCGAAACGGGCGCAGTCGCTGGGCTGCTCCGGGCCTGCCGCCCCGGCCTCGCGATCCCCTTCATCGGTAAGCCAGCCGCGCCGCTTTTCCTTCGCGGTCTGCGGAATGCGTCGCCCGACGAGGCGATCATGGTCGGCGATAATCCTGAAACTGACATCAACGGCGCCGAGCAATTAGGAATCCCCACGCTTCTAATCCATCCCGACAAGAGTATGGGTCCGACGATCAGAAGCCTGATCTAGCGAGATTGCCGATACCTCGAGTTGCCAGCCCCTTGGGGCCGAGAATCAAAGTCGCGAACGATCATGACCAAACGAAGTCGATATCTTGCAGCCCTTGGCGCCCATCTCGCAGTCGATTCTTGAGACATCAGAGATGCTGCCTCGATCGCTGCCATTTTCGCGATCTCGGCGGCGTTCTTCTCTGCGTTTTGGCCAGAATGATTACCGTGGCGCGGGGCAGATCGCTACGAAACCGCATAAGGGTGCGAAGTCGGGTATCACTGGGAATGTCCGGATTGTCCCAATAGTGTCGATCTATCCTTGTCCCGTGAGCGTCCGCTTTGGTGATCTGGCATAAGTACAACCTTCAACCAACTGAAGGACAAGTTTATGAAAACGAAAACTTCTCGCGCGAACCGATCTCGCCCAAATCCGATCAACCACGTTGCCCACTTCGCCGAACGCATCGAATCTGAAGGGTACGGCAAGGGATCAATTGCGAAATACAGGTCGAATGCACAAGCTCTCAGAGACGCATTGGTATCTGCAAAAGTCACCCCAGCTGACTTAACTGATGAGCTTATGGACCAGCTTGCGTGTGCAATCGTCGATGCCGCGTCGGCTAAAGACAAGAGCCATTGCTTATACAGGGCGGTTTCCTTCAGGCGTTCAATCCGCCCCGAGCTGATCAGCTCGGCCCAGGCTTCCAGCGCAGCCAAATGGTCGGACGGGATCGGATCGGCTTTGATGTGGCGCTTCAGGGTCTTACGGTTGAACAAATTCATGAATTAAAGGGCTTTCTTGATACTGCCCCATGGCAGCGAAACATAGAGATCGCGCATGAGAGCAAAGCGCTCTTCAAAGGGCGGAAGGTCACCAATTTCGAGGGCGAGCGTTTCCCAATCGGCCTGGGCGCGTTGCTTGATTTCCGGGTCATCCATGGACTCTGGCTTGGCCTCGATCCCACGGCTGCGGCATTTCTCGATCAATGTGGTCAGGATGGCTGTTTTGTCAGCGCCGCTGAAATCATGCTCGCCAATCAGAAATGCGATGTCATAGACATCCTGTCGCCGGTTGCGCTTGCGTACGGGTTGCTGAAGCAACGCACGGAATTTTTCAGCGACAAGCTCATGAATGGTGAACGCACGCACCGCCACACCGGCCCCGTGCAGGTTCAGCTCCTGGAAGGCATAGACCTGATCACGGAAACTGATCTCGACATCAAGAACCCGGCTTGCCTTGCCGTCCGCCAGCCGGGCCTCTTCACCTGTGCCACGCTTGGCAGAGCCAATGCGGACCCGGAGCGCGGGGAATTCGTGATCCTCAAAATTCTCTGCGCGCGGCATTTTCTTCACCGATTGCACCCGGCAAAGAAGATCGGGATAGCCGAGCTTGATCGCGGTTCTGGGCAAAAGTTCATTCAGTTCGGTGGTGAGCTTTTCCGTCAGGTCGGCGGGTTCTGCCATTGAGGTGAAGTCCACATCCCCGGTGACCCGATTGCTTTTGAAAGCGAGGGCCATGACCGCCCCGCCCTTTAAAACGAGTGTTTTCGATAGTGAGGGGGCTAGGCCGATTGCCCCCAGGACAATCTCCGTAACCTGGCGATCTCGATAGAGCGTTGGGTTTGCACGTGCGGCTTCGACCCATGCGCGAACATCGACATCGACGATGTCGAATTTGCTATCTTGAGCGTGGGGGTCGTTGTCAGACATTTATTGAAATCATCCAGCGTTCTGAGAATTCAGGGGCATAGTCGGCGTCAGGGTCGAGTTTGCGCGATCCGCCCCGTTGAGCAAACTGCTCCCAGTTGTGCAGCGCCGGATCATCTATGTCCATGACTTCAGACAGAATATAGCCTGCGCGGACTTTGGCGATCTTGCTGTCGAGGAGATTAATTGCGGCAATAATCTCGGGCACCCACTGATCCGCCTCATTTTCCCAGACATCGAGAACATGGCGCATGCCCCCACAAAGCTGTGGTTCAGCAAGCATGTCAGCAAAGGTTTGGCCAATCGAAGTGATCCGCGTTTCCTCACCACTCACGGAGGCCGGTGTCCAAGGGTGGCTTGACACATGCACCACGATTGGTCGGCGACGGATCGTATCCTTGAAGCCGGGCCTGTTCAGAACGGGCGCTTCGATCTGGTCCAGATCGGGCAGGTCTTTATGAAGAAGTTCATCTCGGAGCGAATTCCAAAGGGGTCTTTTGGGGGTTGTCAGGTGCAGCGCCTGTGGGCTGCGATCAGTAAGGCCATAGCGCTGCATGGCAGATAGATGCGAGACGTAGGCGAAGGGATCAGCGATGCAGGCGACCTCTTCCGCCGAACCAGCTCTCGTTGATTGCGTGACACGCCAAACTCCCGATCGGAAGTCAGAGTCCATGACAAGCGCCTTCCGGGCCTCAAGGCGACGTAGCGCATTTTTGGCGCGTGTCTGGTCCCAGTCGTGCGGGAGGCGCTTCAACGGCTCGCCGTTCAGCACTTTCTTGTGAAACAGATGGTAGCCTAGAACGAAGAAATCGTAGAAGGTTATGACCGGCAAGTCCTTGTCGGTTATAGCTTTTTCAATACCTTCGGTAAAATTCATCTGCCGTCCTTACCCCTATGTCCTAAGGACATAGGGGTAAGGACGGCGTTATGTCAAGAGCGGCCATCATCGTATGCCACTTAGCATATTAGGCACGAATGCGATATGTGTATGTCCTAAGGACATACACATATCGCATTCAGATGTAAATAGCGGCTTCAAATTTCCCCAAACATTGCCAGTTGCTGAGGCTCCACCCAATAGCCGCGCTGACGCTTGGACGCTTCCAGTGTGATCAGAGCCGCGACCGCCTGGCTTTCATCCGCGAACCAATCCATCCGAACCTGACCGCCCTGGCCTATCCGTCCCCATTCCCGATAGAGCGTCCATTCGCCAAACAGGTTGGGCATGACGGCCATCCGGTAGAACCGGGCGACATTCTTCGCAGGCAGGTGTTTTTCGAGATAGGTCTGCATGGGTCAGAGATGATACTTGCGCGCGATTTCCAAGGCTTCGGCCTGTTCGGTGCCGATGTATTCCTTGGTGCTTTCGATGCTGGCATGGCCGAGCAACAACTGAGCTGCGCGCAGGTTGCCGGTTTGCTGATAGATATGGGTCGGGAAGGTGCGGCGCAGCGAATGCAGGCCATAGAGGCTGGGATCGAGGCGGGCCTTTTCCAGCCAGGACTTGAAGAGCCGCCAGAGCTGACTTTCACTGAGATGGGACTGGGACCACCGTGCTCCCTGCCCCGTGAACAGCCAGCCGTGCAACGGCTTTTCTGAAGCTGCGAGATAGGCGCGCAGACTGTCGCGCGTGCCCGAGGACAGCCGCGCCTGGACCGGGCGTGCATTGCGGGCTTCGGTCTTCTTCTGCCGGATTTCCACGATCTCGCGCACGCCTGCCGGTGTGGCTACGTCTGAGACCCGCAGGCGCACCAGGTCAGAACCCCGGAAGCTGGTGTCGAGGGCCACGTTGAACAGCGCCAGATCGCGCAAGGCGCGCTCTTGGCGCAGGATCAGCCGGATCAGTGCCACCTGGTCAGGCGTGAGGGGTGGCTTCTTGCCCACAACACGGCCCTTGTTCCAGGTGGTCTCGGAGGTGGCTGACATGGACAAATCCTTGCAGGCTTTTAATGCAATATGACCATAAACCTCGCATGTGGAAAGCCGTTGATCTCTGGATGTGCCGGTTTTCCCTTATTTTGTTGGGAATCTCGGCAGAGGTCTCATGCGAGCTTTT
>NZ_AEPN01000051.1:0-20218 GCF_000185925.1 Paracoccus sp. TRP
GGGTCACGTCTCGACGGAAATCAACACCGTGAGCTTTCAACCTACTGAGGATATGACCATGCAACAGATCATCGCATCAGCGGCACCGCACCTGCTTGAGCTGGTGAGCCTCGCCATCACCGCAATCATCGGCTGGGCCGCAGCCGCCGTGCGCCGCAAATGGGGCATCGAGATCGAGGCTCGGCACCGGGAGGCGCTGCACTGGGCGCTTTACTCAGGGGCACAGCTCGCGGTCAAAAATCAGCTCACCGGCAAGTCCGCCGTCGACCTGATGCTGGAATACGTCCGCCGCAGCGTTCCTGACGCCATCGGCAATCTGCGCCCCTCGGCCGAGGTGCTGACCGATCTGGCGCAGGCCAAGCTGGAGCAGGTGGTGGCCGAGCGAGGCAAGGACGCGCTGGCAGAGGCGTTGAGGCGGGCAGGGGTATCCTGAACCGATATCGCACCGATAACCCGCCCCGGGCCACCGAGGCGGGCTTTTTGCATTAGGATCGTGCCTGCCATTTCGCGATATCGGTGGTCCTCCCTGCCGTTCTGTCGCCGCCTGACCGGATCAGTGCGTTTTGCGGTTGGCTTCGAGTTTTCGCTCCAGATAGTCGCTGGACATATCGCTCAGCCACTGTTCAGCGGAAAGCAGTGCCCTGAACGTCGTCTCATCCAGAGCGCTGCCCTCGACCGGTGCTGTCCTGCGCTCCTGCCGTGCACGGCTCAGCAGATATTCATAATGCTTGAGGACGGAGGGTGCATCGAGGATAGCCCCGACGATGGGCGTCAGGACCAGCTTAAGGGCCAGTATCTCAGCCTGAAGATCGGTGTCGGGGGATGGGTCGGTGGCTCTGTGCATTTTGTTCACATGACTGCCTTTCGATAGCGTCGATATCTGAAAACCAATCGGCCTCCGCTGCTCAGGACTTCCTCTGTCGCCCGGCAGACGCCCTGGCTGGAGGCTCGCCAAGCGCCTGCCAGTTGACCGATGCCCGCGCGATATGCGTGTCGCCCCAGGTGACGAATTCGATGACAAAGCCTTCCGCCGTCACATCGACAGCTTCCATTCTGAAGCGCAGGTTCTGGTCATGCGCGGCATCTATGCCGCTGAGCCCGAGGCTGACACAGGGCACTTCACCGAAAGGTGCGGTGAAGCCCACGGTGACCCGGACGTTGCGGTCACCCTGACCCGTCCACATCGGCAAGCCCGTATCCACATGATTGAACAGCTCACCCGAACCATTGATCATTTGCAGATCGCCTGCCCAGATCAGCTTCTGCGAGAAAGGCGAATGCGCTGCATCCAGCATGTTACTCACTCCGGTTCTGACGCCCCCTGACCAAAGCCAGGGGGCTGAGCCCGTGCTCAGAGCATCGGTTCGGGGGCGGAGGGGGTTTCGGCAGCATTGCTGCCGTTCTTCTGGCGCAGTCCCTCATTGTAGCAGATCTTGTCAGCCGTCTCGACGCTCATGCTTTCCGGACGCTGAATGGCGCGATCCCAGCGCACGATCTCCCTGGTATAGAGCTGACAGACGACCGGCCCCGCCGCTGTCTCGATAGTGACAGGAGTGCTCTCGTAATCTTTCGGATCGATGGAGCAGGCGGCCAGAGCGACAAGCGCCAGCAAAGGAACATATTTCATGGTTTTCATCTGTCCTCTTGTTCAGTTTCCCGGAGAGCATGACAGGGACCATTGAACCTGATCCCTGATGCCCGTGCTGTAGTGTTCGATTGAAAAACACGGCTGTATGATGGTCTTGCAGACAGTGACTGGCGAATACTTGCTGTCACTGCATTCATGAGGCCCCAATCGGACTGGGGGCCTCTGCTTCCTGAATTCCCTCTGGTGCGAGGATCGACAGGAACGATGCAAGACCGGTCATGATCCGGCGGGCCTCGCCCTCTGGCATGTCTGCTGCAAACTTTGCTACGACTGTCGCAGCTTCGCGCAATGCGTCATACTGACCGTCCCGATAGCCTTCGGAATACCATTGCTGACGCTGCCCGGGTCCCAGATGAAGATCAACGAGCGCCTGCCATTCCCGGTCTGATATGACGGAAGGGAGGGGCTCGCTGATCAGCTCGCGACCCGACTCGTTAAATCCATTACTCATTGCCGATACCCTGTTACTTTCTACCACTCCGCAACCGGCGCGATCAGTTGCAAACCATCACGGAGGGGAAAATACCCACCTCTAATCTGCTGTAAGTTGACAATATTCAGTATTAACGCGTCGCAACCAGTGGCAGGTTATTCTGCAAATGGCGCATTCCCATTTTGCGGGCCTTACGGCCTGAAGGCAGGAAGCGCGCCGGTTGCGGGACATAGTCTGGATCTTCCAGTTCCGGGAAGAGCGTGAAGATCTCTTCGAGCGCGGCTTTCCCAACTGATTTCAGCGCTTCGGGACCGGTGAACAGGGACTCGGTCTCTGCGCCGTTGGAGATCACCACCTCATGACGGTCGAACAGGATGTGGAAATATTCGACTTCCTGCATGTCGGTGGCGATATCGATCCCGTCGAGCAACACGAGCTGTTTGGCAGCGACCAGGACTTCATCGGTGCCGAACATCTTTCGGGCAATCTTCGAGCGCACCAGCACGCGGTGCTGCGGTGAAACCAGCAGATCAGATGAGGGCACTCCGTCACCCAAGGCACCAGCCTTGATGCGGATGGGTCGCAGCTTAGGCAACACGCCAAGCTCGCTCGACCGCAGCTTACGCGACCCGATCCAGCGGATCGGCTGAAGGGCATGATCGCGCGTCACAACAAGATCCCCAACCTGCAAGTCTTCGACTGCAACTTCGCCCCTGTCAGTCACAATCAGCGTGCCACGCGCAAAGCACACAATTGTGCCATTTGTATCGGTCAAGGTGGCATCATTACCAATTCCGGTTGCCGAACCATAATCAGCGTAGTTCGAATCAGTACAGAACTGTCGGTAATTAGGCGTTCCATCAAGGTCGTCCCCATCTATATGGGTAAGCGTCGTGCCCGGGGTGTACAGCCCTTCGGGCCCTTCGACATATTGACCAGTCGTTGCATCCCATGCACGTGAAATCGAAACCCCAACAGGATCGTTCTCTATATAAAGACCGGTAATCCTATAGTAATATCCTGTGTTTGGGTCGACAGAGATGAATTCCCAATCCGCTTCTACTTCACTTCCTGCAGGATAAGTGACGCCATTTATGGTAACCGGAGAGATTAACTCTGCGCCGCCATCATCGGGATAATCCCCGTCAGCAACCTCTCCCACGGTCGTAACACGCGACGAGAAGGAAAACTCCTTCCCTACATATGACCCTACAGTACTTGTATCATCGCTTTCCGAACCCTGAATGATTTCAGGGTTATTCATTCCAGAAAAACCTATGATTCCGAATTGAAACGACATGTCTACCTCAGAGATTATGCTTCACTAGCACAGGTTGAGAATTCTCGCCGAACACGGCTATAGCGGGTTTGTTCTTGCCACGAATTTTAAATGCCTAGGGCATTATATAGCGACCCAACACGGGCTGCGGGTGGTGTGAATAAGCCGCGTCAGGTGCGATAAATTTTAGCCGGATGCTGACTATGATTGCGTGGAGGTGCAAAACTGGTGGTTTTTGACAACAGGAAGCAAAGTAGGTATCAGCGAAAGGAATCGCTTGTGAAAACCCGAATTCCGGCGCGCATGGTGGCGCTTCCAAAAACCACCGTTTGTGTCAATACTTTTTCGACAAACGATCGCCCTGCAACACGAGGAATAGGTTCTTCCTTGTGTTTTCCAGTGCATTTCGATGAATGCGGGGATAACAATGGAGACCCCAACCGATGATCATCGGCTACGCACGCGTTTCGACAGACGATCAACGCCTCGACATGCAGCTGGCTGCCCTCAAGGATGCAGGCTGTGACAAGCTCTTCCAGGATCACGGCGCTACGGGCTCGAACATGGACAGGCCCGGACTGGAGAAGGTTCTGCGCGCGCTGAAGCCCGGCGATACGCTGGTGGTCTGGAGGCTCGACCGGCTGGGGCGGTCCCTGACCGATCTGGTGAGGTTCATCGAGGAACTCGGCGAAAGGGGATGTGAGTTCAGATCCCTCAACGAAGCGATCGACACCAGCACGTCAGGTGGGCGGTTGATCTTTCATATCATGGCCGCCTTTGCCGAGTTCGAGCGCAATCTCATCAGTGAACGTACACGGGCCGGGTTGATTGCAGCGCGTCAACGCGGACGGCGTCTCGGCAGGCCGCCGATTGCCCTGAGCGATTGTGATCTGTCCGAAGCACGGCGTGCGCTGGTGGAAAGAAGGGAAAGGCTCGGGGAGATTGCCGCCCGCTATCGGGTTTCGCCCAGCACCCTGCGCCGCCGCCTGAGCGCAGAAGGGCAGGAAAGGCGCGAACCATCCCAGAGACCCCGCAATGGGGCGGGCAGAGCGCGGCCTGTCCAACGTCGCAGTGCAGTAGTGCAAAAGCTCATGGGCAGCACATTTACTGCCTCCAGAATCTCTTGTTGGAACCCCCGAAAAACAGCAGTGATCGCGCCCGCAGGCCTGAATCTGCTGCTGCATGCCTGTCCCGCAGCTCACCCGTCCGTAGGTATATTTGAGACATCAGAACTTGAAGTTGATCTGAAGGAACCTGAAGCCGTTATGAGTATTCCGTTCCCTCAGATGCAAGGTGGTATCGGCCTGTGCCCGACCATGCCTAAACCATTTATGCGGGATATCGCTGCTGACCGATGGCGGCCCCCGCAGTCAGCGCGCCGGTCTGCTGCTGCTGGATCAGATAGCGGCGGGGTGTGGATGATAAAAGAGCCGGACCCGAAGGCCCGACTATGTAAGCAAAACGGTTTGAAACAAAAGCCCGCTGCGGATCGTTATACTCCCTACATGCGGATAATGTGGGGCGGCTGATGTGCGGACGTTTTGTGGATCCTAACCTGCGCGGGACCGATTTCGAGATTTCGCAGACCCGGCTGAACCCGTACCCGCGCCGCTATAATATCAAACCGACACAGGACGTGCTGGTAGTGACGGAGGAATCGCCTGAGGGCGAGATGGCCCGCTGGTGGCTTGTGCCGTCCTGGCACAAGGGCGAGATGAAGGATTGGAAGGCCACCACTTTCAACGCGCGGATCGAAGATGCGGCGCGCAAGCCGACGTTTCGCGGCCCTTGGCGCTATGGCCGCTGCCTGATTCCTGCTGGTGGCTATTACGAGTGGACCGGTGAGAAGGGCAGCAAGCAGCCACATTTTATTACCGGCGCTGGCAACGAGGAGACGCTCTGGTTTGCCGGCCTCGTCTCGCGCTGGAACGGCATGCTGACCTGCACCATCGTCACCCGCCCGGCGAATGCCACGGTGGCCGACATCCACAGCCGCATGCCGGTGATCCTCAATGCAAATGAGCGAGACGCGTGGATGGCCGGCAGCGATGATCCCGATATCGGGGCAGGCGTCCAGTTGCGACACCATCCTGTGGCGCGCTTTGGGATTGCGAGCGACGGCCCCGAATTGATCGAGCCAGATGTTGCGTAGCGTCGATGTGATGCTGCCCCTCTAGACTCGGTCGTTCTTGTTGTGTTCCTGTCATGGAATGCCAGAATCGCCTGCCCGCTATATCGTCCATATCTGGTGCCATTGCGGCCATGAGGGTCCGGCAGGGCTGGATCATTGGGTGCATCGTGACGAGGTGCTGCGTCGGGCGCGATGCACAGTTTGCGGGCGCAAGGGCGCTAAGACCATGATCGTCCCGACAGAGTTCCCAAAGATGGGTTGCGATCCCGCCGCCGATCTGGAGGCGCTGCGACGGGAAAGAGGGTGGTGATTACGTCGCTGATTGTTACTCCTGACGCCGGGAGGCTATCTTGGAAATAGGGAGCCCTGTTGCCGGTCCGGCGTGGGTGGATCATAATTGCAAATTAGCAACTCAGGGACCTGTTCTGATCCTGCGCTGCTGATCGTATATGTCGTTTGTACCTCGGTTATTTGAAACTGGCTGAATGTCTCTCGGATCTGCGGCACGTCATTGATCGACAGGACAAACCTCCCCCTGATGCTTGCCAACATTTCAGCCATGCGCTCGAAGTCTGACCGCGCAAACATTGCTTTGCCGTAATCATCTTCGCATCCCCAGTACGGCGGATCCAAATAAAACAGGGTGGTTGGCTCGTCGTAGCGCGGAATAAACTCTGCCCAGTCCAGACACTCTATCACCACCCCAGATAGTCGTGTGTGCAGATCCTCAAGCATCGGCTCAAGTGTCGACAGGTTGAAACGGGCGCTGCGCCCGATTGCCACACCGAAATTTCGTCCAGACACCTTCCCACCGAAAGCGGTACGCTGCAGGTACAAGAAGCGCGCGGCCCGTTCGAGGTCTGTCAGAGTAGTGGGATCAACCCGGATCAATCGTTCAAACTCGGCTCGCGTGGTGAGGCCAAATTTTAATACGTCCAAGAATTGTACGTAATGGCGCTGCAGAATACGAAACAGATTAGCAACGTCGCGCCCCTTGTCATTGATGACCTCTGCGGCGGGTCGCCGTGTCCGGCGGAGGAATATTCCCCCCATTCCAATAAACGCCTCGGCGTAGGTTTCGCAGGGCGTAGAATCAATTATAGCACAGACCCGCTTGGCGAGATTGCGCTTTCCGCCGAGCCATGGCGCGACGGGCGATATAGGACTGACCGGCGTAGACATGATTTCCCATTCTCCGAAATGCGCCCGCGATCATAAGCTAGACAAGGTTCGATTTTCGATACCCAAGGGGGAAATTAGGGGCACATTTTGGGACACATTTTGGCGCACAGGAGTGCTATAAGGTATTGAATTTCAAGTGGTGCGATGTGCTACTGGCGGAGGGGATGGGCCTGACGTCCAACCTTCTCCACCTTAACTGATTGATTTAAAACGATCACGAGAGTTCGCTTCGCCCGTTTGGGCACGATGGTTGCTCTGCAGCGAACACCATTGTGTGCACCACATTTATCGTCTATCGACGATTGGCGACCATGGGGATTGCTCATGCAGGATTCTGACACCGAGATCGCTGACCGGGCCAAGGCGCTTGCGCATCCGGCACGGCTGCGCATCCTCCGGCTGCTGCTGGCCACGCCCGGCTGCATCGGCGGCGACATCGTGGAGGCTGTCGGCCTCGCACAATCCACGGTGTCCGAGCATCTGCGCATCCTGAAGGCCGCCGGGGTCATCACCGGCGAGATATCTGGCCCGCGTACTTGCTACGCGTTGAACCCCGCCGCGCTCGAGCCGCTGGCAGAATTCATCGGCACGCTGACCGCGCCGTCCGCCGCGGTCTGCTGCATGCCCGACGAGAAGGAACTTTCATGAGCCTGTTTGAACGCTGGCTGACCCTCTGGGTCACCCTCTGCATCCTGGCCGGGCTCGTCCTCGGCAGCCTCGTGCCGGGTCTCTTCGGCGCGCTGGCCGCGCTGGAGGTCGCCTCGGTCAACCTCGTCGTCGCCGTCCTGATCTGGGCGATGGTCTATCCGATGATGATCGCGGTGGATCTCGGATCGCTCAAGGCGGTGGGGCAACGCCCGAAGGGTCTCGTCATCACGCTGGCGATCAACTGGTTGATCAAGCCCTTCACGATGGCGGCGCTTGCGGTCCTGTTCTTCAACCATGTCTTTGCCGGGCTGATCGATCCTGAGCGCGCACCGGAATACATCGCGGGCCTGATCCTGCTCGGCGCCGCGCCCTGCACCGCGATGGTTTTCGTCTGGTCGCAGCTGACGAAGGGCGATCCCAACTACACGCTGGTCCAGGTCTCCGTGAACGACCTGATCATGGTGGTCGCCTTCGCCCCCATCGTGGCCTTCCTTCTGGGCGTGACCGACATCAGCGTCCCGTGGGAGACGCTGATCCTGTCGGTCGTACTCTACATCGTCATTCCCCTGATTGCGGGTCTCCTGACGCGCCGGGCGCTGATCGCGAAAGGCGGCGAGGCCGCGGTGACGGCGTTCACGGCACGGATCAAACCGGCCTCGGTCGTGGGTCTCCTGATCACCGTCGTGCTGCTTTTCGGGTTTCAGGGGCCGGTGATCCTCGCGCAACCGCTGCTGATCGCGCTGATCGCGGTCCCGATCACCATCCAGTCCTACGGCATCTTCGCGCTCGGGTATGGATGGGCATATCTTTGGGCCGTGCCACACCGGGTCGCCGCGCCCTGCGCGCTGATCGGCACGTCGAACTTCTTCGAACTCGCGGTCGCCGTGGCGATCGGGCTGTTCGGGCTGAACTCCGGGGCGGCTCTGGCCACAGTGGTGGGCGTGCTGGTCGAGGTGCCGGTTATGCTCAGCCTCGTCGCCTTCGCCAACCGGACACGCGAGAGGTTCCCCGCGTGAGCACATTCCCGGTCGTCATCCACCACAATCCCGACTGCGGCACCTCCCGCAACGTGCTCGGGTTCATCCAGGCGGCCGGGTACGAGCCGACCGTCATCGAGTACCTGAAGGAGGGCTGGACGCGCCCGCAGCTTCTGGCGCTGTTCGCAGCCGCCGGGATCACCGCGCGCGAGGCGCTGCGCATTGCCCGCTCACCTGCCGAGGAGATGGGGCTCACCGCGCCGGACGTCTCGGACGAGGCATTGCTGGACGCCATGACGCGCCACCCGATCCTCGTGAACCGCCCGATCGTCTGCACGCCGAAGGGCGTCAGGCTTTGCCGCCCGTCCGAGACTGTCTTCGACCTGCTCGACAAGCTCCCTCCGGGTCCTTTCGCCAAGGAGGACGGCCAATTGATCATAGACGCCGAGGGAAACCGGATTGTCTGACACCCTGACCGATCTGACCACACCACAGCTCGACGAGACGAATTTCGCCGCAATCGACCACGACCGGCTGCTGTCCCCTGCCATCAGCACGCATCCGCCCCGCATCCTGATCCTCTACGGCTCGCTCCGGGCGCGCTCGTTCAGCCGACTGTCGGCCGAGGAGGCCGGGCGCATTCTCACTGCATTCGGGGCGGAGGTCCGGTTCTTCAACCCCTCAGGCCTGCCGCTGGTCGATGACGGCGTGGATGCCAGCCACCCGAAGGTGCGCGAGCTGCGCGATCTGGTAGCCTGGTGCGAAGGCATGGTCTGGTCCTCGCCGGAGCGGCACGGCGCCATGACCGGCCTGATGAAGACGCAGATCGACTGGATTCCCCTGTCCGAGGGCGCCGTGCGACCGACGCAGGGCAAGACGCTGGCGGTGATGCAGGTGTCGGGCGGCTCGCAGAGCTTCAACGCGGTCAACCAGATGCGGGTTCTCGGGCGCTGGATGCGGATGCTGACCATCCCCAACCAGTCCTCCATCCCCAAGGCGTTCCAGGAGTTCGACGAGACGGGACGGATGCGCCCGTCGCCGCTCTACGACCGGATCGTGGATGTTATGGAGGAACTGGTGAAGTTCACGCTGCTCACGCGCGAACGGAAGGCGTATCTCGTGGACCGCTACTCGGAGCGCAAGGAAACAGCGGCCGCGCTCATAAAGCGGGTGAACCTCTCCGCCGCAACCTGAGCGCGCGGCGGGTTCGCGAGGCCCGTCCGCGCCGCCTCATGTCCGCCTGAGTGCTAGCAGAGCGATGAACGAGGCGATGCCGATCGCTGCTGTCAGCCAGATCGCCGAGAGGCCCCAAGCCGTCAGCGCGGCGCCGAAGATGAGGGGCGCCGCAGCCTGAAGGATTCGGGCAGGAGCATTGAGCCAGCCGATCCGCCGCCCGTATCCCGCCGGTCCGAAGAGCGCGAGGGGCAGTGTGCCCTTCGCGATTGTCAGGATGCCGTTCCCCGCCCCGTGCAGAAGGGCGAAGGCATAGGCGGCGGGCCCCCCGAAACTCACCAACGCCACGGCGGCCACGGGATGCGCCGCAGCAGCAAAGCGTGTCGAGACAAGCGGATGGAACCGGCGCAGCAGGCCGAACTCCAGCACCCGTGCCGCGACCTGCGCCGGGCCGATGAGCGCGCCCGCCGCGATGGCAACCGCAGTGCTTGCCCCGGCGGCTTGCAAAAGGCCGGGCAGGTGCGCGGCCATGGCGGTCGAGTTGAACCAGGTCGCAGCGAAGACGAAGGCTAGCAGCCAGAGCGCAAGGCGGGACGGCGGCGGCCCCTCTTCGATCGGCGTCGCCTCTGCGGCTACCGTCCTGGTTCCCTTCGGCAGCCACGCGTTCAGCGGCAATGCCACGACCAGGTGGATCAGTGCCCATCCAAGGCAGGCTTCCCGCCAGCCCCACGTCGCGAGCATCACCCCAGAAAGTGGCCAGCCGACGGTGCTCGCAAACCCGGCGATGAGGGTGATCCCGGTGATCGGCCCGCGCGCGTCCTTGCCGTAGATCCCTGCCAGCGTCGCGAACCCCGCCTCGTAAAGCCCGATCCCCATACCGAGCCCGATGACAGCCCAGCCCGCGAAGAGGACGAGGGGCGAGGGAGCCACGGCGAGCAGCCCGAGGCCCGCCGCGAAGACCAGGTTCGACAGCATCAGGACGCCGCGCCCGCCAAAGCCGTCGATCCGCGCCCCGGCCCAGGGTCCGACCATGGCCGAAACCACCATGGCCATGGAGAACGCGCCGAACACCCAGACCGGCGAAAGGCCGAGGTCTTCGGCCATGGGTACGGCCAGAACGGCCGGGATGTAGTAGCTGGAGGCCCAGCTGACGGTGAGGGAAGAGCCGAGCGCGGCGACGACAGGTGCGCGCCGCGCCGGTGACAGTCTTGGGATCATGATGGGGCTTCGATCAGGAAGGGAGCGGCGAGGCAATGCGCCCCGCCGCTGGCGTTCATGCCACCTGCGTCCAGAGCTGGAACAGCAGCCCCGATGCGAAGGCGCCAATCAGGGACAGGCCGATATACACCGCAAAGACCTGTGGCCGCGCCAGCGCCCAGACCGCCATGGCCGCCGGGATCGAGGTGACGCCACCCGCGACGAGAAAGGCCATTCCCGCCCCCGGCGCCATGCCCTGCTCGATCAGCCCGCTGACGAGCGGCAGTGCAGCGTATCCGTTCAGATAGGCCGGCACGCCCACCAGCGTCGCGGTCACGATCGGCAACAACCCCTCGCCTCCGAGCGCGGCGGTGACGGTTTCCGCCGGGATCCACGCAAGCATCAGGCTCTCGAGGATGAATGCCAGCGTCAGCCACTTGGCGAGGAACAGCGTCGTGGTCAGCGCCGTCTTGCCGAACTTCGCCCGGCGGTCCGCATCGGTCCAGAACTGCCAGACCACGGGCTTGGGCGCGCGGATCTTCGCGCCGCCGCAGCCGCCGTTCCCGATCCCGTCGCGCAGCGGGTCGGCGAAGGCGCCGCCCTTCATCATCAGGTGTACCACCGTCCCGCCGAACACGCCCAGCCCGATGGCGGCGAGCGTCTTGGCCACCGCGAACTCGAGGTCGAGCACGCCCGCCGTCAACGCGAACATCGACGGGTCCATGATCGGCGAGGCCAGCCAGAAGGCCATCACCGCCGAGAGCGGCACGCCCATCGCCAGCAGCGCCGCGATCAGCGGGATCACCCCACAGGAGCAGAAGGGCGAGACGCCCCCCGCCAGCGCGCCCAGCCCGATCATCAGGATCGGCGCGCCGGTGAAGGCCTTGGCGATCAGGTTGTCGGCCCCCGTCGCATTGGCCCACGCGGCGATGGCGATCGATAGGATCAGGAACGGCGCCGTGTTCAAGAGCGCGGTGCCCGCGAAGAGCGCAGAATCGGCGGCCTGGGGCGTGTCGAACACCGCCAGCGCGCCAAGGATCAGCGCCGAGGCGAGCCAGACCCGCTGGTCCTGCCACAGGTGGCGCAGAGCGGACCGGAGGCCGGGTGTCGGGAGGGTCGTGTCAGTCATCACCAAATCTCCGGAATTGCAGTTGTTTCAGGGCAAGAAAAAGAGCACGCGCATCTCACGCCGCATCCTCTGAAGAGCGGACCGCAACACCGGCGCAGCATTCGGAGGTCAGGAATCCGACAACACGGTGCATCGCGGGAAAATCGACCCGGTTGAACACCTCGCGGCCCTGCTTGTCCTGCAGCACCAGCCCCGCATCGACCAGCGTCGAGAGGTGATGCGCCAAGGTCGACGGGGCGAGTCCGAGGTGCTCGCCGATATCGCTGACCCGCAGCCCGTCGTCCCCGGCCTTCACCAGCAAGCGAAAGATCGAAAGGCGGGCATCATGCCCAAGGGCGGCAAGGGCGCGGGCGTTCGGACTGGTCGTGGTCATGACGTAAAAATAACTACAATCCTAGTTTTGTAAATGATTCTTCTGGACGATCCAGGAGCCGCGCCCGGAATGGATGCCCTGCGTTACGCGTGGCCCCGAAGGCAGCTTGCGCCGCAGGGCTCGCGCTCGACCTGAATCGTGCTGTGCGCGATCCCGAACCCGTGCTCCAACCCCTCGGCAAGTTCGTGCAGCACCGCATCGGTGTCCTGCGCCTCCGTGACCACATGCACCGCGAGCGCCGTGCGGGTGGTCGATAGCGGCCAGATAATGCGCCTTGATCCATATCAACCTCCGTCACCCCCCACGCGCGCATGAGCAGTAAACACTGCTGGCCATCGCCAGGGCGTTGGCTGCGGCCTGTCAAACAGCCTTGCTTATTGCCATTTTCCGCTGCAACCCTTATGCGGCAGTGTAGCGAACCTGGACCTGGAAGCGATTCCGGGTGGCTCTTCCGGCCGCCGATCCGCCGGACAACCACAAGAAAACGGTGCACTTGCACGCCGATCTCGCGCAAGCCGCAGGACCGGTATCGGACAACATTTACATGATCTCACTCGACGTCTACCGCGCCCAGTGGCTGGGCAACATACGCGGCGACCTGCTCGCCGGGCTCGTCGTGGCACTGGCCCTCATTCCCGAGGCAATCGCCTTTTCCATCATCGCGGGGGTCGATCCCAAGGTCGGGCTCTACGCCTCCTTCTCGATCGCTGTCATCACCGCCATCACCGGCGGGCGGCCCGGCATGATTTCCGCTGCGACCGCCGCCACGGCGGTCCTGATGGTCACGCTGGTGCGCGACCACGGACTGCAATACCTGCTGGCCGCGACGGTGCTGGCCGGACTGATCCAGATCGGCGCCGGCGTCCTGAAACTCGGCTTCGTCATGCGCTGGGTGTCGAAATCGGTGATGACCGGCTTCGTCAACGCGCTCGCGATCCTGATCTTCATGGCCCAGCTGCCGGAACTCGACCCGCGGGACGTGACGTGGATCACCTACGCGCTCGTGGCCGCGGGGCTCGCCATCATCTACCTCTTTCCGCTTCTGACCACGGCCATTCCCTCGCCGCTCGTGACCATCGTCGTGCTCACGGGGCTGTCCGTCGCGCTCGGGCTCGACGTGCGGACGGTGGGCGACATGGGCGCGCTGCCCGACACGCTGCCGGTCTTCCTGATCCCGCAGATCCCGCTCAACCTCGAGACGCTGACGATCATTCTGCCCTATTCGGTGGCAGTGGCCGTCGTGGGCCTGCTCGAAAGCCTGATGACACAGAACATCGTCGATGACCTGACCGACACGAAGTCAAACCGGAACCAGGAATGCATCGGTCAGGGGCTGGCGAACACCGCCACCGGCTTCATAGGCGGGATGGCGGGCTGCGCGATGATCGGGCAGTCTATCATCAACGTGAAATCAGGCGGGCGCGGGCGCCTGTCTGCCGCCGCTGCCGGCGTCTTCCTGCTGATCATGGTCGTCGGGCTCGGCGACCTGGTCAGCATCATCCCGATGCCCGCGCTGGTCGCGATCATGATCATGGTGTCGATCGGGACATTCTCCTGGTCGTCGATCAAGGCGCTTCGGGTGCATCCGAAATCGTCGTCCATCGTCATGATCGCGACCGTTGTCACCGTGGTCTACACCCACAACCTCGCCATCGGGGTGCTGGTGGGCGTACTGCTGTCGGGCGTCTTCTTCGCCGGAAAGATCGCGCAGCTGTTCCGCGTGACCTCGGACATAAGCGCGGATGGGCGCGTGCGAACCTACCGCGTCGAGGGCCAGCTGTTCTACGGCTCCGTCGAGGATTTCATGGATGCCTTCGACTTCAAGGAGGCCCCCGAACGCGTGGTGATCGACGTGAGCCGTGCGCATATCTGGGATATCTCCTCGGTTCAGGCGCTCGACATGGCGATCCTGAAATTCCGTCGCGACGGCGCCGAGGTCGAGGTCGTGGGCATGAACGCGGCGACCGAGACCCTGGTCGACCGGCTTGCCATCCATGACAAGCCCGGCGCCATGGACAAGCTGATGAACCATTGAGGGAGGAAAGACCCATGACAGACAAGATCATCGCCCTCGTGGACGGCTCCATCTATTCCGAGAGCGTCTGCCACCACGTCGCCTGGATTGCGCAGCGGACGGCCGCACCGGTCGAGCTGATCCATGTGCTGGGGCGACGCGAGGCCCCGGAAAAGTCGGACCTGTCCGGTGCGATCCGGCTGGGCGCGCGGACGAAGCTGATGGAGGAACTGGCCGAGATCGACGCGCAACGCGCAAAGCTCGTCGGCCATCGGGGTCGCGCGATCCTCGAGGATGCTTGCGCCATCGTGGACCGGGATGGCGTGACCGAGATCACCACCCGACTGCGCCACGGTGACATCGTCGAAGCCATCGGCGAGATCGAGGGCGAAGCGCGAGTAATCGTCATCGGCAAGCGCGGCGAGGCGGCGGATTTCGCGAAGGGACACCTTGGCTCGAACCTGGAACGCATCGTGCGCGCGGCGCATCGACCCGTCTTCGTCGCCGCGCGTGCCTTCAAGCCGATCGAGTCCGTGCTCGTCGCCTATGACGGAGGACGCTCGGCGATGAAGGCGGTCGATCACATCTCGCGCAGTTCCTTCTTCGCGGACCTGCCTGTCACCGTCGTGACCGTCGGAAACGAGACGCCGGAGGTCACAAAGGGCCTTGCAGACGCCAAGGCCTTGCTTGCCGCTGCCGGGATCGAGGCGCAGACGCGCATCGTGGCCGGGCAACCGGACGAGGAACTGGGCAAGATGGTCGAGAAGGATGGTTTCGGCATGCTTGTGATGGGTGCCTACGGCCACAGCCGCATCCGAAGCCTCGTGATCGGCTCCACCACGACCGAGATGATGCGGTCCTGCAAGGTTCCTGTCCTGCTCTTGCGGTGAGCGCAATGACGGACCCCACTCCGGAGGAGCTGAAGACAGCGTTTCTGCCGCGGCTCCGCGACGAACTGGATGCCTTGCGGTCCGCGTCCGCTCAGACGGCGGCGGACCGCAGACCTGTCGAGCTGGATCAGCAAAGCGTTGGTCGGCTCAGCCGCATGGACGCGATGCAGCAACAGGCCATGGCGGCAGCTCAGGAAACACGGCGACTTGGACGCGTCTGGGCTCTCGAGGCAGCCATCCGTCGAATTGATGCGGGGGAGTTCGGTTGGTGCCACGACTGCGGCGAGTTTATCGGCATGCGTCGGCTCGAACTTGAGCCTACCGTGATGCGGTGTCGAGACTGCGCAGGCTGACGAGGTAAGCGACGCGGCTGCCGCGAATGCACGCCGTGCTCTGTCGAGAGCCAGACAGACCTGGCTTCGGCTGTTCCGACCGGTCGCGCCAGGCCTTACGGCAGGTCACACGCCCGCACCTGGTCGCGCAGTACGACATAGTCGCTCATCATCTCCGCCAGCACCGAGCGTTCAGGCAGCAGCAAGAGCTCGTCGGCCGCACGCGCCTGGAGACCGCGACTGTACTCCACGGCCGGCGGACATGCAGACAAGCCGCCAGGTTCAGAACCGACCGTCGCGCAGCCGCTCAGCAAGCTCGTCGCGGTCGCGAGGGCGGCGGGCTGCCGCTTCCAGCATCTGGCGTTGGACATCATTGGCCTTCTCCGTGGTCTTAAGGCGTTCGGCGAGGCGTCCCGCTCGCTCTCCGGAGCGGCGCAGCGCCAACAGGAACAGGAGCACGGCGAGCGCGATGGCGCCGTAGTGCAGCGCCGCCCGCGTCCACGGGCTAGCGGCTAACCCGGTCAGAAGCGCGGCGATCACCGCCGCCCCCGGCGCCAGTCGTCGAGGCGGGCATAGATCGTGACCGCGTTGCCACCGAGTGCCACCGCGATGAACACCCAGCGGAGCGTATCGAGATACGGGACCAGCGGCAGGATCGCGGTCTGGGTCTCGGCCAGAACGCTCTGCGCAACCTCCACCCCGGCAGCGCCCAGCGTGGCTACGCCTGCCGCGCCACCACCCTTCATCGTGCGGCTGTCGGCCAGCACTTCGCGCGCGGGCGGCGTTTCGGCTGCAAATGCCGTCGCCCGCACCGGGAACCGCTCGCCCCACTGGCGCACGGGGCCGAGGTCGACGTGCATGAAGCCCGAGCGCGGATAGAAACCGAAGCCGAGGAACCCAACCTCGCGGGCTGCCGCCTCGAAGGCCACCGGGTCGTGGTTCGCCATGGCGATGTCGAAGGCGGCGCCATCGAGATGCTTCGACCGGGTGGCGCCGCCGACAGCGCGATTGTGCTCGGGGCTGCGATAGGCGGAGCGGACGATCAGCGGCTTGCCCAGCCGGTCGCGCAGCGCCTGCAGCCTGTCGAGCGCCATTTCGTTGATCAGCAGTTTGCCAGTACCCCGGCAGGCGATCTCGGCCGGGCTGAAATTCGGCCAACGCCAGCCGCTCTCCGGCACGTCGCGCCAATGGCGGTGGAATGTCGTGGTCATGGTGTCCTCCCAGAAAAAAAACCCCGCCTCGACGGCGGGTCATTGCGGGCTGATGAATGGTGATGGGGCGCGGCTACGGGCTGCCGCCGAAGATCTTCAGCTTGATGGCGATGCCCGCGAGCAGCGCCAGCATGACGCCGGTGGTGATCATGCGGACGGCGGTCTGCATGGCGGTGCGGCGCACCAGCCGGATGCAGTCCACGAGGGAGCGCAGATCGCGGATGTCGAGGGCTGCCTCGTCGCCGTCGAGGCCGACATCGGCGAGCGCGCGTTTCGCCCCCTGCTCGGCGGCACGGGTCAGCATCGCCTTGAGTTCGGCGTTCGACCGGTCAGAACTGTGCGGTGTCATCGGCGCCTCCCCCATTCTGGGCCTCTCACGCCTCAACCAGCATCTCGAAATAGGCGCCATCCTCGCTGGGCCGAGGATCTTCCTTGAGATCGAAGATCACCGCGTCGATGAGGGCCCGCCATTCCGAGGTGATGGCGCGGGTCTCGGCGCTGGCGCGGATCGTCAGGATGGCGGGTGCTTTCGAGCCCAGCCGTGCCTGCATGACGGCCTCGGAGCCGCGCAGATAATGAACATGGCACCAGAGGGTGAAGCGATCCTCCCACCCTTGGATCAGCATCCCGTCCGGATCGCGGATGATCACAGCCTGCTGGAAGGTGACCCGGCGCCGCAGGCGTCCGGCAACCATTCTCACAGCCGGATCCTGCGATAGGGGGCGAGCAGCGCATCGACCGCCATGGGCAGCGCCGATGGACTTGCCCCGAGGCTGACCGCCTCGCGATGCTCATACCAATGCGCGATCAGCAGCAGCATGGCCTGACGGATTGCCGCAGGCACATCGGCGGGGGCGCCATAGCCGGCGGTGAAGGTGATGGCCGCGGGGCGGCCGAAGCCGGCCAAGGGTCGCAGCAACAGCCGCTGGTCCTGCAGCGCGATATGATAGTCGAGATCAACGCCCGCGGCATCGGTGAACACCGCGCTGTCGATCTCGCTGTCCGGAAACGGCAGCAGGATCGGGCCGGTGAGGGCATCGAGGTCCATCTGCCAGGATTGCGTGACTAGGCAACGACCGAGAATGCCGGCAGGGCCGTCCAGCCAGGCGGTGGCCGCATCGATGCTGTGCTGGATCAACAGATCCTCGTCATCATGATCGACGCGGAGCTGGGCCTTGGCTTCGGCCAGCGTGATCGGCACCGCCGCAGGCGCCGTAATGCGGGTGAGCGTGAACATGGTGAAATCCCTGATGCAGAGCGCGGGCGGCCTTCACCGCCCGCGGCATTGCCATCACGCCTGATCGGCCTGCGGGTTGATCTGGCCGTGGCCCTTGATCACCAGCGCGGCGACGGGCGTGCCGGTGGTATGGCTGCCGGAAAACGCCGCCAGCAGCTTGAGGTAGCGCCTGGTCCCGACATAGCCAAAGCGGTAGACTGCGGCGGTGGCATGGGCCGCGACCAGCGCCTTGACGATGCCACCTTCACCGACAGCCGCGACCCCCAGCAGATCATCCACGGTGACCGCCTCATAGCTGCTGTCGTCATCGGAATGGGTCAGGATGAACTCGATCCTGTTGGTCGAGGTGAAGGTGATGCCGCCCACACCAATGGCGAGAATGATCTCGGCACCGTCATGACCGCGCAGATCAATGGCCACGGGGGTGCTGTCGTCGGTGAGGGTGGCAGCATTGATGGCCGCGGCCACCGAGAGACTGGAATGCAGATCCTTCATCGGATCCTCCTGTGCAGGAATGTGGGTGGGAAGACGCGGGCTGAACCCTGCCGCGCGCGCGCCTTGGTTCAGCCGGGCGATCAGCTGGCCGCGATCTTCAGCAGCTTGATGGCATCAAAATTCTGCACCCCGCCACCGACGCGCTTGGTGGTATAGAAATGCACATAGGGCTTGTTGGTGAAGGGATCGCGCAGCACCCGGATGCCGAAGCGGTCGACGATCAGATAGCCGCGCCGGAAATCCCCGAAGGCGATCGGGAAAGCTCCGGCGGCGATATCGGGCATGTTGTCGTCATCGCTGATCGGATAGCCGAGCAGCGTTGCCGGCTGGCCAGCCTGGACCGGGGGTTGCCAGAGATAGAGCTCCTCGGTCTTCGACTTCAGCTTGCGGATCGCAGCCTGCAGCGAGCGGTTCATCAGGAAGCGGGCATTCTGCCGGTAGCCCTGCTTCAGCCCGTAGACGAGGTCGATCAGCGCATCGACGCCGTTGTGGCTGGCATCGGTCAATGCGGCCGCGACGCCCGAGGCGGTGTAGCCGATCTTGCCCCAGGCGTAAGAGGCATTGGCGACCGTGTCATAGGCCAGGATGCCGCGGGGCCTGTTCACCCCGTCGCCGGTGATGAAGGCGGCAGCCTCGGCCTCGGCGAAGGCGGTCGAGACCTCCTCGGCCAGCCAGGCAGCGATATCGACGCGCGCATCGTCGAGCAGGGTCTGGGTCGCGGCGGGGTTGGCGTAGATTTCCATTGCCGGGAAGGCCAGTTCCGCCAGGGTGGGCGTGGCGGTCTCGGGCCGGGCCTGGCGTTCGCCGACCCAGCCGGCCGCAGCGCCCCCCTGATTGACCAGCTTCTTGTAGCTGCCGGCCGAGATCGAGATGACGCTGGCGATCGACCGCATGGCCGAGACCGAGCCCAGCACCCGGTCGATGGTCTGTTCCATCTGATCAGGCACGACATAGCCGCCATCGGGATCGCTGTCGGTGCGGAGCGCGGCCTTCACCTCCAACTCCCGCAACCCGGCCTCGACCCCGCGGCGGAAGAACTGGTTGAAGGCGCGGGCGTGCTCGCGGGTCTCGGGGCTGTCCGACCGATCTACGCTGCCGACACCGCCGCCGAGCCTGGCTGCCGCCAGCATGGCATTTGTCTCGTCGAGCGCGCCCTGAAGCCGGGTGATCTCGGCATTGATGCGTTCGACCTTCTCGGTCTGCACGACATCGGCGAAGCGGGCGTTGATGCTGCTGATCTCGGCCTGATGCTCGTCCTTGAAGGCGGCAAAGGCGCGGTTCAGATCGGCAAGGATGGCGTTCGCGTCGCCGGTCTCGGCGCGCACGCGAACGGCCCCGCGAATGCGGGGGGATTTCTGGATGCCCATGATGGTTTCCTTATGAGCGGATGGTGTCGATGAGCTGCCGGATGGCGCTCACGGGGATGCCAGCGTTCTGCGTGGCGGGTTCGGCAGCGTTGCGCGTGTCGGTAATCTGTTTCAGCATCGCGCGCCGCTCGCTGCGGGGGATGCCTTGCTGCGCCAGAGCCGCGTCGATGCGGCGCCGCGCCTGAATGTCGGGGCGCGACTGCGCGCCGCTCTGCGGTGACTGCGCGGGCAGGCCAGCGGCCGAACCCTCGACCATGCAGTCGGCCATCCCGGCCGCAATCGCCTCCTCGGCGCTGAGAAAGGTCTCGGCATCCAGCAACGCGACAACCTCGACCTGTGGCCTGCCACTGCGGGCGGCATAGATCCCGGCCAGCGCGGCATCGAATGTCTCGAAGAGCGCAGCGGCCTCAGCCATGTCGTGGCGATTGCCGATCACCACGCCCCAGGCATTGTGCAACATCAGGAAGCTGCCGGGTTGTTGATTTCCGTCGAGACGTGACCC
>NZ_AEPN01000050.1:0-20565 GCF_000185925.1 Paracoccus sp. TRP
GGGTCACGTCTCGACGGAAATCAACACAATGTCGTCTGCTTTAGCCGTGGCACGCTGATCTCAACTGATCGAGGCAACCGGCCCATTGAGGACTTACAGGCAGATGATCTGATCAAGACCGCCGACAATGGCTTGCAGCCGATCCGCTGGATTGGGTCGGTCAGGCTTGATGCCGTGGCGCTTGAAAGTAATCCGAAGCTGCGCCCGATCCGCATCCGGGCCGGGGCGCTGGGTCAGGGAACACCGTCTTCGGATCTGCTGGTATCGCCTCAGCACCGCATACTCGTGCGCTCGCGTATCGCATTAAGCATGTTCGGTGCGCTTGAGGTTCTCGTCGCCGCCAAGCAGCTGTTGCAGCTTGACGGCATCGATATCGCCACCGATCTGGAAGAGGTCGAATACTTCCACATGCTCTTTGACCGGCATGAGGTCGTAAACTCGAACGGCGCGCTGACCGAGTCGCTTTACACCGGCCCGCAAGCACTTCTTTCGGTCGGCGAAGCGGCACGGGAAGAAATCTTTACCCTGTTCCCCCAGCTGCTCGAGGAAGGGTTCGAACCCGAACCCGCGCGTCCCCTGCCCTCGGGTCGCAGAGCGCGCAAACTCGCCATCCGCCATTTGCAAAACCGGCGTCCGCTCGTCCGGTGAAAAGAGGCAGGCCCGTAAATCAGCAAAGGGCTAAAAGCATCATTGATCCTGTTGAAGATCATGCCACCCCCTTTGCAGCATACGGGCCGCCACCCCAGCATTGATGGCATCCCGGCAGGAGGTTCAAAAAAATTTTCCGCCATTTAGAACCAAGACCACAAAATCGGTGAGCAATCATTCATAAGCCTGAATAGTTCACCCTAAGCTTGTGGGTTAACGAGTAACTTGGTTCCCATACTTTGGAGACAGCCAATGGATAAATGGAGTCACACTCTGGTATCGAATTCAGAATGGAGTGAACTTGTCGCCATTTATATGCACTCCGACCGTCACCGCCTCTGGTATGATTCAGGGCATGCAGACGGCCGGCAAGAGGCCCTAAAGGACGTTTCTCAGATCATCTCTGCAACCTCGGAAATGGTTTCTGAAGGAGAAGCCCGAAACATTCTTAAAAGCCTTGCATCAATTATCACCCTATTGGCGCTTGACGCAAAATCTGACCTTAACATTCTCAGCTAATCCTGCGAGCGAAATTAAGCTCTGATCTCGCTCATACGAATAACTTCTGCCATTTATGGTTTTGGAAAGTTTCTTCTGGCATTTCAGTGCTTCTGGTTGCGGAAACCTCATCAAGAGCTACATGACGTCAGATTATTAACCTTTGAATACCTCTGATTCCATCACTAAGCTCGTTCAGAACATCCGCAGCATAATATTTTGATATCTCTTGATAAATCTGCTGCCATTCAGGACGGAAATACCCAAAAAATCACGACAACCCTCTTCACCTCGTTGAAATAAGCAAGGAAAGGAAATCAAACATGAAAATTCTTCTTCCCATCTCGGCACTTCTGTTGCTCACCGCCTGCTCTATCGACCCTAAAGATTATGAAAGCCAGCCGGTGACAGTACAGACTGCTGCTGGCCCTGTAGTCTGTCAGCTTTACACCAAAAACATTGTTCGCTGGGATCGCGCCATCACACGCCCGGACAATATGAGTGTCGAGACTGCAGATCAGATCTGCGTTAATGAAGGTCTGCGTCAAAGGGATGGATCAGAAAAACCCGCAGCTGCTTCAGAGCAAGCCGCAGCCCTTTGAGTAAGGATGTCGATATGTCAGGTTTTGGGCAATCTGGCTCAGTAGTTTCTGTTTCCAATCAAATGTCAGACGAATCCTCTGTTTCTTTTTCCCAAAACCTGGTCTGGATCGACAGCCTGCAGTTAATCACCGCCTCGGGCGAGCTGTTTAATCATGTGGACGCCAGCCTGCCCATGTGGGCAGGCAGCGGCGACCGCATCGTGCGGGTCAGAGCAACCTTTACAGTGCCATTTTCGGACACACCCTGCGTCAACGTAGGGTTAAATGGCCTTGATGCCGCACATGATCAGAACCTGCGATTCCGATTGGATACGGTTGATGTGACGCCCTTCGGCTTTGTCATCGAGTTTGTGACATGGGGGGATACGCATATCGCCAGGGCTTGCGTAAGCTGGCAAGCCATCGGTTCGTCAGCAGGAAGGCAGAAGACCCGGCGGAAACAGGACTGACTTTGCGTCTTGTTTCCCATGCTGCGGGCTTATTACCCTTGACCTGATGCCCCCTTGCTCTCGATGAAACTGAACAACTGCCGGCCAAATTTTCCTGATCTCAAGAACAGCCCCCGGCTGGCAACCCGCTATGACAAAACCGCAGCAAGTTTCCCCGGCGGCGTCGGCATAGCATCCATCAGGCTCCGGATCCGCCAGTTGGCAACATGAACTAGCCTCAGGCTTGATTCTCGGCAAATCCCAAGCATCGCTGATTTTAAGCAAATCTTCTTGGCCCCGCCCGGCGGCTCGGATAGGGTCGCGCCGGAATCCGAACCCAGGAGCATAAGATGGCACAGCGCCTTCACCTTGTATTCGGTGGCGAACTTGTCGATCCCACCCGCACCGAGTTTCGCAACACCAAAGACATTCATATCGTCGGTATTTTCCCGAACTATGCCGAGGCCCATGCCGCATGGAAGGCCGAGGCACAGCGCACGGTGGACAGCGCCCATACGCGTTATTTCATCGCTCATCTTCATCGTCTGCGCGATGAGGAACGCGAGGTCAGCCCGACCGAGGAACTGGGCAGCTAAGCCCGCTTTCTGTCCCGATGCCCCCTTCGGACGCGCCCGCATCTCTGGCTCTCTGGTTGCACCTGCGCCGGCGCGCCGTGCTTTCCGGCGGGCCGGGCGCGCCCGTCGCGATCCCTGCCGGGACCGGGCCGCTGCTGATCGTGCATCTTTCGGCCCAAGGAGATGAGGCATCCCGCCTTACCGCCCTGATCGAGGCATTGCAGTCGCGCCGGCCGGAACTGCGGGTGGTACTGACTGGCGCGCGCCTACCCCTTGACCCGCTGCCGGGTGGGATTGCCACCGCCACGCTGCCGCTGCCACAAGACCCGTCAGCCGCACGCGAGGTGGTCCGGACATTACAGCCGCGCGCACTGCTGATTCTTGGCGACGATCTGCCCGCCGCGCTGATCACCGCCATGGCTGAACAGCACCTGCCTGCGATCCTGTGCGAGGCGCGACTGGTCACCTATAACCGCCGCCACTCATGGCGTGGGGCGGTCATTCGCGGGTTGATCGGCCGGATCAGCCACATCCTCGCCCCCGATCCGACCGCCGCCGCCGCCGCGCGCCAGCTTGGCGCAGCGCCCGAGCGGATCGAGCTGACCGGTCCGATCACCGAGACCCGGCCCCCGCTTTCAGCAAATGAGGCCGAGCGACGCGCGCTGGCTCAGATCCTTGCCGGCCGCCATGTCTGGCTGGCTGCCTGCCCGACCCTGCCCGAGGCCACGGCCGCACTCGCCGCCCATCAGGCTGCGCTGCATCACAACCACCGCGCCCTTCTGATCATCGCCGGCCTGCCGCCAGAGCTCGTCCCCGAGATCCATGTCGCGGCCGGGGCACTTGGTCTTGCCGCCGTGCTGCGCACGGATGACGATGACCCCTCGCCCGATGATCATGTGCTGATCGCGGACGATCCTTATGAGATGGGGCTGTGGTATCGGCTTGCGCCGGTGTCGTTTCTTGGGGGAACGCTGCTGCCCGGTCCGGGCCTTTCGCCACGTCACCCGTTCGAGCCTGCTGCACTTGGCTCGGCCATTATCCATGGCCCGATCACCGGGGCGCACGCCCCGGAATGGGTCCAGCTGGACGGGGCATCGGCCGCGCGGCTTGTTACTGACACGGCCGGACTGACCCGGGCCGTTGCAGATCTGTCCGCCCCCGATCAGGCGGCGGTTCTGGCCGGCAATGCATGGTCGGTCAGCACCGGCGGGGCGGCTGCCCTGCACCGCATCGCCGAGACCGTCCTGACCGCCATGGAGCCCACAAAATGAGCCGCCGCGCGCCCGATTTCTGGTTCCGCCGCCCCGGTCTGGGCGCGCGGCTGCTGTCACCGCTGGGCGCGCTTTATGCCGCCGCCACCGCACGCCGTCTGTCGCGCGGCACAAGGGCAAAGGTCGGCGTTCCGGTGATCTGCGTCGGCAATCTGAACGCGGGCGGAACCGGCAAGACGCCGACCGCCATCATGCTGGCCCAGCTTTTGCAAGAGCGGGGCGTTGCCGTGCATATCGTTTCGCGCGGGTATGGCGGTCGCGAAAAAGGGCCGCTGCGCGTCGAAGAAGCCCGCCACAGGGCAGATCAGGTCGGGGATGAACCGCTGTTGATGGCAGCCTTCGCGCCGGTCTGGGTGGCCAATGCCCGGCTGGCCGGAGCGCAGACGGCGGTCGCGGCGGGCGCTCAGGCGATCCTGCTTGACGACGGGTTTCAGGACCCGGCTCTTGCCCATGATCTGGCGATAGTGGTCGTCGACGCGGCCAAGGGCTTTGGCAACGGACTTTGCCTGCCTGCCGGTCCCTTGCGTGAACCGGTCGATCGCGGCCTCGCGCGCGCGGATATGCTGCTGTCGATCGGAGATCCCGACGCACAGGCCCGCTTTACCGAAACCTGGGGACCGCGGCTGCCCCTGCCGCACCTCAGCGGATGGCTCGCACCTTTGCAGACGGGAATGGACTGGCAGGATTTGCGGGTGCTGGCCTTTGCCGGTATCGGCCACCCCGAAAAATTCTTTGCCACCCTGCGCAGCCTTGGCGCCGATGTGGTTCGTGCCGAGGCGCTTGAAGATCACCAGCCCTTTACCCCCCAGCTTCTGACCCGGCTCGAAACCGAGGCCCGGCTGACGGGGACGCAGATGGTGACAACGGAAAAGGACGCTGTGCGACTGCCACGCAGGTTCCGCCACAAGGTGCTGGCCCTGCCGGTGCGGCTGCAACTGACCGATAGTTCGCCCCTGACCCAGCGACTGCAGGCGCTTGGCCTGTAGGGCAGCCCCGACCGCAGCCGGAGCCGCCCTGGGCTGGCTCAGCCCTTGTTTTCAGCCTCGGCCAGCTTGGCGTCGATGATCTTTTTCAGTTCGTCCCAAGGCTGGTTTTGAACCTTTTCACCGGCAATAATGAAGGTCGGCGTGCCTTCGACCTTGTCGGCGGTGGCGTTGGTCTGGAAGGTCGTGACCAGATCGGCCACCTTTTGCTTGTCGTTCCAGCAGGTATCCATCTGCTCATCGGTCATGCCGGCCTTGGCACCGATCTTGCGCAGGTTGGCGGCAATCTCGTCGCCCGACTTGGCATTCAGCCAGTTTTTCTGATCGTCAAAGATCAGGTCCGAGACGGCGTAATATTTGTCGTCTCCGCCACAGCGGGCAAGGATCCCCGCCCACAGTCCGACCGCATCGAAATAAACATCGCGCTGGATAAAGCGAACCTTGCCGGTATCGACATATTCGGCCTTCAGCCTGGGCCAGCTGCCCTCGTGAAAGGCCGCGCAATGGCTGCAGGTAAAGCTGGCATATTCTATGATCGTGACCGGGGCATCCTCCTGACCCAGGACGATATCGGGCAGGACCTTGCCTTCTGGCATCTGTTCGGCGGCCTGAGCGTTTTCAGCAGGTTGCGCCTCTTGCGCCAAAGCAGGCAGCGCGGAAAGAGTCAGCGCGGCCGTGGCGGCGGCAATCAGAGAGCGGCGGTGCAGCATCATGGAGTGGCCTTTCGGTCGTTGGAGTCCCAGCGGGACAGGATGTTCAGCGCCATGCGCCTGACAGCGGCGGACAGCGCGGGGTTGTCAAAGCCCGCGGCGATCTCCTCGGCCTGGGCAAGTTGGGCCGGGTCCGGCGGGGCCGGAGCGTGGCGAGGAGCGGGGGTAAACTGCGCCTGCCCCTCGGCAAAGCCTAGCGGCGCCGTTTGGGTCAGCACGATGCGCGAGACGGCGTTGAACCCATAGCAGGCATTCACACGCTCGCGGATCTGGCCAAGCTGCATGTTGATCAGCGGCGCCTGAGCGCCCGGCACCAAAAGCGTCAGCGTCGCGCCAATACCCTTGCCATGGCTGATCTTGACCGGGCGGGTATGGGCGGCAATCTCGGGGCCGACCACTTCGGTCCAATGGGTCAACAGTCGTGCGACGGCAAAGCCCCGGGTTTCACCCGCAGCCTTTACCCGCGACGCGACCAGCTGGGCGGCGGCCTCAAAGCCACGCATACGGCGGCGGGGCGGTAGCTCTGCTTTCTTCTGTGCCATCGGGCGACCATATGGTTTATCTGCATCGCAGTCTGAACTGTGGCGCGTCCGGATACCAGAGAAACGAGGCTGAAAATTGCGTGACCTGGCAGTGATCCCGACCGAGCTGCTGGCCTGGTATGACCGCCATGCCCGCATCCTGCCCTGGCGGGTCCCCCCCGGACAGGGCCGCGCCGATCCCTATCGCGTCTGGCTGTCCGAGGTGATGCTGCAACAGACCACCGTCGCAGCGGTCAAGTCCTATTTCGAACGCTTTACCAGCCTTTGGCCCACCGTTCACGACCTTGCCGCCGCCGAGGACGCGCAGGTGATGGCTGAATGGGCGGGGCTTGGCTATTACGCACGCGCCCGCAACCTGATCGCCTGCGCACGCAAGGTTTCGGAGCTGGGCGCGTTTCCCGACACGCGCGAAGGCCTCGCCGCCCTGCCCGGCATCGGCCCCTATACCTCGGCTGCCATTGCCGCCATCGCCTTCGACCAGCCCGAAACCGTGGTGGACGGCAATGTCGAGCGTGTGACCGCCCGGCTATTTGCGGTCGAAACGCCCCTGCCCGCCGCCAAGCCCGAGCTTGTCGCGCTGGCCACCGGCCTGACCCCGGCCGGGCGTCCGGGCGATTTTGCCCAGGCGATGATGGATCTGGGCGCGACCATCTGCACGCCACGCAGCCCGGCCTGCGGCATCTGCCCGGTTATCAGCCATTGCTCTGCCCGGGCCAAAGGCATTGCCGCCGAATTGCCGCGCAAGATGCCCAAAAAGGCCAGGCCCCTGCGCCAGGGCATGGTCTGGATCGGTTTTGACAAAGGTGCCGTACTGGTCGAAACCCGGCCCGATAAGGGCTTGCTCGGCGGCACATTGGCCTTTCCCTCGACAGGCTGGGACGGCTCGGACGTGCCACCACCCGCCTCAGCGGACTGGCGGGAAATCGGCATCGTCCGCCATGTCTTTACCCACTTCTCTCTGGATCTGACCGTAATGACAGCGGAATTGACCGCCGCGCCGGAAAGAGGCAGTCTGACACCGCTCGGCACTTTCAGTCCTGATGCTTTGCCCGGTTTGATGCGCAAGGCATGGGCGCTGGCCAGACCCGCGACATCGCGCCGCCATGGCAAGCCCAGCCCGGACACGCCATAATCGCATCTGCGATGTCTGGCTGTTCAAGTCCGTCTGTTTTGTCGTTTTAGCCCGTTGCCCCATCACGGTTTCATTGTACCGCCCATGCAAACGCCATTCCGTTCCCGCCTGATAGACGCCCTGCCCTTTTGGCTTTCGCTAGGGCTTGTACCTCTTGCCGCCCTTGCCGCCTGGCGTGGCGGCTGGTGGTTCCTGTTGATGCCCGTTTACGCCTGGTATCTGACCACCGTTCTGGACTCGGTTCTGGGCCTGAACGAAGAAAACCCCGAAACCGAGACGCCGGAATCGCAGCTGTTCTGGTATCGCGCCATCACCATCATCTGGTTTCCGCTACAGGCGGTGATGATCTTTGGCGCGATCTGGTATGCGACCCGCAGTGACCTGTCGGGATGTGAAAAGCTTGGCCTTTTCTTTGGTATCGGCATCGGCTCGGGCACCATCGGCATAGTCTATGCCCACGAGCTGCTGCATCAGCGCAACCGCCTTGAACGCTGGCTTGGCGATCTGCTGCTGGCCTCGACCCTCTACTCGCACTTTCGCACCGAACATCTGCTTGTCCACCATTCATGGGTGGCAACGCCGCGCGATGCAGTCTCGGCCCGCTACAATGAGGGTTTCTTTCGCTTTTTCCTACGCGTGCTGATCGATTGCCCCAAAAGCGCCTGGCAGGCCGAGGCGCGGCGGCTGGAACGTACCGGCCGCTCAAAATTCGACGGTCGCAACCCGTTCTGGCGTTACGGCGCGCTGCAACTGGCAATGCTTGCGCTGGCGCTGATCCTTGGCGGCTGGCAGGGGTTGTTGCTGTTCATCTGGCAAGCCTTCATCGCGGTCTGGCAGCTTGAACTGACCAATTACGTCGAGCACTACGGCCTGACCCGCAAATATCTGGGCGAAGGACGCTATGAACATGTCCTGCCCCGTCACAGCTGGAACAGCGCTCATAAGGCGACGAACTGGCTGCTGATCAACCTTCAGCGCCATTCGGACCACCATTACAAGCCCGACCGGCGGTTTCCGCTGTTACAGACCTATAGCGCCGAAGAGGCACCACAGCTGCCGATGGGCTATCCCGCCATGACATTCCTTGCCATGGTCCCGCCCCTGTGGCGGCGGCGGATGAACCCGCGCGTCAGGGCATGGCGGCGGCAGTTCTATCCCGAGATCACTGACTGGCAGCCTTATAACCGCGGCGATCTGCCCATGCCGCGCGGCGCACTATAGGGCGCTGCCCAACCCAAAAGGCCCCGCCCGGCCTTTAGCCGAACGGGGCAAGGCGGTCCCGGCCGCGCCAGAGCTCGCGGAGCTTCGGGACTTGGCGAACCGGGAAAATCAGTGGGCGCGGCCTTCTTCGGCCTCCATCTCGGCGCGGATCTGCTGGCGCAGAATGTCGATCGGGACCATCCGCCCCTCGCGCCGGAAGTGCCAATAGGTCCAGCCATTGCAGCTTGGCGCGCCCTCAAGCGCAGCACCGACCTGATGGATCGAGCCCTTGACGTCATTGCCGATCAGGCTGCCATCGGCGCGCACCTTGGCCTTATGGCGGTTGTTCAGCGAATACAGCTCTTCGCCCGGACGCAACATGCCGCGTTCGACCACCTGGCCAAAGGGCACGCGCGGCTCGGCACGTTTGGCGCGGATGGTGGCAAGCGCCTCACTGTCAAAGCGGCGTACGCGCGAGATACGCTTCTCGGCCACTTCGCGATAAGCCTCCTCGCGCTCGATCCCGATAAAGTCGCGGCCCAGCATCTTGGCCACGGCACCAGTGGTGCCTGTGCCAAAGAACGGGTCCAGCACCACATCGCCGGGATTGGTCGAACCGACCAGAATGCGATGCAACAATGCCTCGGGCTTTTGGGTCGGATGGGCCTTGGCACCATCGGCATCCTTCAGCCGCTCACCCCCGGTACAGATCGGCAGCACCCAGTCCGAACGCATCTGCACACCTTCGTTCAGCGATTTCAGCGCCTCATAGTTAAAGGTGTATTTCGCACCCTCGGTCTTGCTTGCCCAGATCATCGTCTCATGGGCGTTGGTCAGGCGCTTGCCGCGAAAGTTCGGCATCGGGTTGGCCTTGCGCCAGACCACATCGTTCAGGATCCAGAACCCCTGGTTCTGAAGCTCGGCCCCGACGCGGAAAATATTGTGATAAGAGCCGATGACCCAGATTGCCCCATCGGGCTTTAGCACCCGGCGCGCGGCGGCCAGCCAGTCGCGGGTAAAACGGTCATAGGCGGCAAAGCCCGAGAACTGGTCCCAATGGTCATCGACCGCATCGACCTTTGAGTTGTCGGGCCGGTGCAGATCGCCCCGCAACTGCAGGTTATACGGAGGATCGGCAAAGATCAGATCAACACTGCTCTCGGGCAGCCCATTCATTATCTCAATGCAATCTCCGGCCAAAATCTGGTTAAGCGGAAGCGTTCGCGCCGCGGCGCGGGATTTTGTATCGTGCTTAGTCATCACTGCCTCGGGTTTCGGCTATTAGGTGCCGATTTATAAGCCGATAATGAGTCAGCACCGATTCGCCGTCAAATTCTTTTTTGAATCAACGGTTTGAGGTTTCTTCTTTACACAAGATGTTGTGGACGGGTGCAAAGCTGCGCCTATGATATGGGGTCACGCCCAGATCCAGCAGCGCCTTGCGATGCGCAGGTGTGCCGTAACCGGCGTTAACCTCCCAACCATATCCGGGATGCTGTTGCGCCAAATCCACCATGATGCGATCACGCAACAGTTTGGCCACGATCGAGGCTGCGGAAATGGACAGGCAGCGCCCGTCGCCCTTGATCACAGCCAGCCCCGGAACTGGCAGATCGCGGGGCAGCATGTTGCCATCGATCAGCACCAGACAGGGTCGCTGCCGCAGGCCTTCAATCGCGCGGCACATCGCCAGATGCGAGGCGCGCAAGATATTCAGCTGATCAATTTCTTCGACACTGGCGTGCCCGACGGCCCAGTCGCTACACGCCATGATCTGTTCGGCCAGCACCTCGCGCCTCTTGGCCGTCAGCTTCTTTGAGTCATTCAGCCCTTCGGGAATGCAGGTGGGATCCAGGATCACCGCAGCCGCCGTCACCGGCCCGGCCAAAGGTCCGCGTCCAACCTCATCAACGCCTGCAACAAGGCGCGCGCCATCACGCAGCGCGGCCTCCTCCATCGAATAATCGGGCAGGCTCATGCCTCGACGGTCACCGGGGCGATCTCAACCTCTTCCAGATTGACGCCCTCACCTTCGCGGTCCACGACCAGAAAATCGGCTGTACGATCCAAAGGCGTCAGGACACCATGCCAGACCCCTGCACGCAGGTTCACCCCTATGCCCGAGGGCACCAGAAACGCGATCGGAGCCCCCGGCTTCCCTCCTTCATCCGGCGCCACGATCGACAGCCACGGATCAGGCCCCAGCGGCATAAAGGCCTGTGACCCCAGCGGATGCCGCTCCAGCAACGCACAGTCGTAAGGCAGGCTCACCGGCTCCGAACGAAAGATCGAGATGATCGCCTCACCACCGCCACGCTCCACCATGGCCAGCGCATGATGCCGCTCACAACGGCCGGCGTTGATCATTTTGCTGGGCGCCTCGCGCGGAATCAGCAGCTCACCAAAAGGGGCAAATTCCTCGGCTGTAATCGGCCTTGCCTTGATCGTCGTCATGTCTCTTCCGTGTCAAAATATCCCGGGGGTCCGGGGGCAGAGCCCCCGGGCCGGCAGCAATTACCGCTCCATCCGCGGTAGTAAGATGGTCAACAGTCCCATCAGCGGCAGATAAGAACAGATCTGGTAAACGAATTCGATCCCCTTTGCGTCGGCAACAAGGCCAAGCACGGCGGCCGCAATCCCGCCCATGCCAAAGGCAAAGCCGAAAAATATGCCCGCGACCATCCCTGTCCGGCCCGGCACCAGTTCCTGTGCAAAGACCACGATGGCGGGAAAGGCCGATGCAAGGATCAGCCCGATCAGCACCGTCAGCACCCCGGTTGCCGCCAGCCCGACATAAGGCAGCAACAGCGTAAAGGGCAAAATCCCCAGGATTGAGAACCAGATCACCCTCAGCGGCCCCACCCGGTCGCCGATCAGCCCGCCCAGGATCACACCCGCCGCCGTTCCGGCAAGGAACAGAAACAGCATCACCTGCGCCTGCTGGGTGGAAACCCCGAACTTTTCGATCAGAAAGAAGGTATAATAGCTCGAAAGACTGGCCATATAGATGTTTTTGGTAAAGGTCAGCAGCGCCAGTACCACGATGGCCCAAGCCACCCTCTGCCGCGACAGCGGTATGCTACCCGGCGTCCGGGCGACCGTGGCCTTGCGCCGCCCCTCGGCCCAGTCGCCGATCCGCCACAACATCGCCGAGCCCATCATTGCTGCTATGGAAAACACGGCGACCGAAGGCCGGCCCAGCGGCACGACGATAAAGGCCGCAAGCAGCGGTCCCAACGCCTGACCAAAGTTCCCGCCAAGCTGAAACAGTGATTGGGCAGTGCCATAGCGCCCGCCCGAAGCAATGCGCGCCACGCGTGAGCTTTCCGGATGGAACACCGCCGAGCCGACACCGATCAGCATCGCCCCCGACAACAGCACCCAATATTCATGCGCCAACGCCAGCAGCAGCACCCCGACCACGGTGGCCCCCATACCATAGGCAAGCGAGCGCGGCATCGGGTTACGATCCGTCACCATACCGACCGCCGGCTGCAACAGCGAGGCCGTGACCTGAAAGGCAAAGGTCATCATCCCGATCTGCCAATAAGTCAGCGAGAACTCTTCGCGCAGCAGCGGATAAATCGCAGCCAGCATGGACTGCATAATGTCGTTGATCATATGGCACAGGCTGATCGCGACCAGCACCGTCCAGGCCGTGGCAGAGACACCCTGGCCGCGGAATGTCGAAACGTCCGACACAGAATCTCACCTCTTGAAAATCGCCCGATTTGTCGTGCTGGGCCGGAGGATTGTCAACCGTGACAGGCGGATCCTGGCCGGCGTTCGGAAATATCCTTGACCCCTGCAGGAATTTGCACTCAAAACTGAACGAATGGGTCCAGTTTCAGGCCCCCGGTCGGGCTGGCTTGGCCGCTCTGGAATCCGGTGCTCACCCCCTTCGGGCAGTGCTTTCGTTCAAGTGCCTGCGTATTGAGTTCTGCCGCAACCTCAATGAACAAAGACGTATTCTGAAACAATGATCGAGCTACCCAGCCACATGGCACAGGCACTTTCGGCAGAGCTGCAGGAACGCAAGCGACGAAACATGACCTGGCAAACCGTCCAGGAAGAAGTCCTGAGCCGCATCCACAACGGAGAATGGGCTGAAGGGCAGCTGATCCCGACCGAAGCCGAGCTGGCATCCGAGTTCGGCTGCGCGCGCGCCACCGTCAACCGCGCCCTGCAGGCACTTGCGCAAAGCGGCGTTCTTGAGCGCCGCCGCAAGGTCGGCACCCGCGTCGCACAGCACCCCCGCGTCCAGATGGTCCGCTTTCTTTTGCGGCGCGAGATCGAGGCGACAGGCAAGGCCTACGGCTATTCGCTGCTGCTTTACGAAGAATGTCCTCCGCCGCCCGATACTGCCCAGGCGATGCTATTGCGCACCGATGACCGGCTGCTGCGCGTCCGCGCCAGCTTTACCGCCGATGGCGCGCCCTATTGCTGCGAAGAACGCTGGATCAACCACTTTGCCACCCCCGGCCTGACGCGTGAGGCGCTTAGCCGGATCAGCCCTTGCGAATGGCTGCTTGGCCATGTGCCGATCAACCGCGGAAGCATGGCAATCGGCGCCGCCCTTGCAAATGAGCGTTTCGTAACCGACGCGCTGCAACTGCAGCCCGGGGACCCCGTGTTGCTGGTCGAGCGGCTGGACTGGCTGAACAACATGCCTATATCGCTTACCCGGCGTTATTTCCCGCAGCATCACCGCTTTGCCGCGACGATCTGAAAGGTCGCGATCAACCCGAGTTGACCGGCATTTGCTTGCCTTGTCCTGCGCATTTGGCCAAATGTGCTGGACACAACCAGAACAATACAGGCAAGCAGACCGGAGCCGAGCATGTTCCCGACCCGATTTCGCAGGGGTGCGTTTTTGCGCTTCGCCCTGATGGCGACAACCCTGGCCATTCCGCTTTCGCCCGGATGGGCACAGGCGGCCCCTTCAGGCACGTCCGCCGCGACCACGATAGCTCCGACCGCACCGCCTCGGCCAAAGGCGCTGGTGTCGATCACCCCCGCCGAAATCGAGCAGGCCACCTATGACGGCACCGGCCTGCCCCCCGGTCAGTCGGCACTGACGGCCAAGGTGCAGATCCTGCTGGACCGCTCGGGCATCTCGCCGGGGGTCGTGGACGGCTGGCGCGGAGGGATGAGTGAAAGCGCCATCAAGGCCTTTCAGAGGCGGGCAGGTCTGCCGATGACCGGTCGCATGGATCACGCGGTTTGGGAACTGCTGCAGGGCTATGCTGGCCCGCCGCTGACCATGGAATATACCATCGTCGAAAAGGACGCGACTGGCCTCGTCGATCGCATTCCCCCGGATTATGCCGAAAAGGCGGCGATGACCTCGCAGGGTTATACGAGCGTGCTGGAAAGACTGGCCGAACGCTTTCACATGGATGAAAAGTTTCTGGCCAAGCTGAACCCCGGCGCAAGTTTCCAGCCCGGCGAGACCATCCATGTCACCGTCCCGGCAAAGCCGATCCGCGCCACCGTCACCCGGATCATCGTGGATAAGGAAACCCGCCGTGTCGCCGCTTATGACGCGCGGGGCAATATGGTCGCGGATTATCCGGCAACGGTCGGCTCTTCTGATACGCCATCGCCACATGGCAATCACGTCGTCGATGCCGTGGCGTTGAACCCGACCTATACCTATAACCCGCATCGCAATTTCAAGCAGGGACAGAATGATCGGGTACTGATCATCCCGCCCGGACCCAACGGGCCTGTGGGCAATGTCTGGATCGACCTTTCCGAGCCGACCTACGGCATCCACGGAACCGCCACGCCCTCGCAATTGTTCCTGAGCCAGTCGCATGGCTGCGTGCGGCTGACGAACTGGGACGCATGGGAGCTGGCGCATATGGTCAAGGCCAAGGTTACAACGGTCGAGTTTCTGCCCCCCGGGGTCAGAATCTCTGACGTGACCGGCGTGTCGCCGGTGGCTGCGGCGACACAGACCGCGGCGACCACGGCAATCGCCTCGACCCGGCCACCAGCCCGCGGCAACCGCCTGCCCCCTGCGGCCTTCGCAGGCGAAGCCGCTCCGGCCGCCGTTGCTGCTGCCACATCCGCCGCCGCCGCCCTTGGCGCACCAACTGCCGCTGCAACCGCGGCAGGCTCTGAGCCTCTGGTCGTCACCCCCGCGACCCCTGCCACGAGTGAACCTCTGGTGCCCGAGGTTCCGCCTGCCGCCCCGGCGACCGAGGAGCCCGAGTATCCTTCGGACGTCACCCTGCCAAGCAGCCTGCCAGGCGAAGCCCCGGGCAGTGTCACGCTTTATCCGCAGGCCGGGCAGCCCTGAATGCGCAGGCCGGGGCGATATCTTTCGGCAATCCTGATCTCGGCACTGCCTGGCCTGCCCTCGCTGGCTTTGGGCGAGACGCCGTCGGATGATATCGCCCCGCCTCCCAAACCCGAGGAAAGCCCGGGGGACATTCGCCCTGCGCCGCGACCAGAGGCAGCCGAGGCCTACCCCGAGCAGCCTCAGCCCGCCCCTGACGACACCACCGATAGTACAAGCGCACCAGCCGCCCCCACCGCCAAGCCAGAAACCCCGGCCACCCCGGTCGGCCCGCCCATTCACAGCCAGTTGCGGGAAAGCGATTTCGATTATTCTGCCTGCCTGCTGCAATTGACGTTGCTTGGCGCCGATTACAGTGAGGAAGCACCCGTCCTCGATCCCGACCAACGTGATTGCGGGATTGACCGGCCCGTGCTTTTGCGCCAGCCCTTGCCGGGGATCGAGATACCGGGCGGTGCCCTGATGCGCTGTGATCTGGCCCGCGACCTTGCCCATTGGCTGCGTGATTTTGTCCTGCCCGCCGCTGCCCTGTTGCCTGATCGGCCCCGGCTTGCGGCGCTGGAGCCCGGTTCGACCTATCAATGCCGGGCGACCGTCGGGACCACAGGCGAAAACCTTTCGGAACACGCTTTTGGCAATGCTTTCGACATTGCCGCCTTCCGTTTTGAGGACGGCTCGCGGATCGAGATCAAGCCGCGGCAGGACAGCGGCGACCTGCAAGAGGCCTTTCAGCGCGCGATCCGCGGGGCCGCCTGCCTGCATTTCACCACAGTCCTGGGGCCGGGCAGCAATGCCGCCCATGACGATCATCTGCATGTCGACATCAAGGTGCGGCGGGGTGGCTATCGGCTGTGCCAGTAAGGGATTTGTTTCCATGCCACGCCTTCATTCGGGACGTGGCGGGGGCATACCCAAAGCGTCGGCCAGTAACGCAAAGCTTTGTCGCACATCAGGGCTTTTGTGGGTAAAGAACTGATCCAGCGCCGGATATAACCGCACCGCCTCATCCACCCGCGGATCAGAGCCTTGTGAATAAAGGCCAGCGCGGATCATCAGTTCGGATTCTGCATAGGTTCCCAGCGTCGCGCGCGCGCGCGCGATCAGCGCATTCTCGGCCGTGCTCGCCGCCTGAGGCAAGGAGCGTGAGACCGAACGCAGCACATCCACTGCCGGGAAACGGCCCCGTTCGGCGATGGCGCGATCCAGAACCACATGGCCATCAAGAACGCCGCGCAGGATATCGGCTACCGGCTCCTCCATATCCGAACCCGCGACCAGCACGCTGAAAATTGCAGTAATATCGCCCGAGCCGATTGGCCCTGGCCCCGAACGCTCGGCCAGCGACATGATCAGATGCGAGGTCGAGGGGGGGAAACCGCGATAGCTGGGGCTTTCACCAGCGGCGAGCGCGATCTCACGATGCGCCTCGGCAAAGCGGGTGATCGAATCGGCCAGAAACAGCACATGCTGTCCGCGGTCGCGGAAATGCTCGGCCACCGTCATCGCAGCCCAGGCACAGCGCCTGCGCATCAACGGCGACTGATCCGAGGTAGCCGCCACCACGACCGAACGTGCCATCCCCTCTTCGCCCAGCGTTCCCTCGACAAACTCGCGCAGCTCTCGGCCACGCTCCCCCACCAGCGCAATCACCACCACATCAGCCGAGACGCCCTTGGCCAGGGACGAAAGCAGCGTGGATTTGCCCACGCCCGAGCCGGCAAACAGCCCCATTCGCTGCCCCCGCACCAGGGGCAGGATGGTGTCAAAGACGGCAAGCCCCGTATCCAGCCGCACGCCCAGCCGGTTACGCAGCGCAGCGGGCGGCGGAGGCGTGCGGAAACCCCGTTCCTCCCTCCGGGCGGCAAGGGGACGACCATCCAGCGGCCTGCCAAAGGGATCGATGATTCGCCCGATCCAGCTATCGGCGGGTGCAAGAGAGGGTGCAAAGACCAGCTCAACGGGCGTGCCGATCGACAGCCCCTCCATCGGACCTTCGGGCAGAATTGCCACCTGATGGTCGTGCAGCGCGATGATCTCTCCGCCCAAAGATGCACCAGAACCCTTTGAAAGGACGACACGATCCCCTAAGGAAGCATGGCTTGACAGCCCGCCTGCAAGGATCAGGCCCGCCTGAATGGCGCTGACCTGGCCAAAGTGCCGGATCATGCGGACTCGTCCCATCCGCGCCGCAATAGACAGCATTTTATCCAATTTCTGCTTCTCCCCGCTGCCGGTCCGTCCGGTCCTGGAAAGGGTTTCTAAACCTGTTGGGGTTAAGACCGGGTTTATCGGAACCTGAGGAGATGCCGCGATGTTTGACCGGATCGAGACTTTGCGGATGGCCAATTCGCTGACGGCCCATGCCGCCGAACGGCAAAAGCTGATTGCCCGCAACGTGGCCAATGCCGATACCCCGGGCTTTCGTGCCCGCGATCTGGCCAGCTTTACCAAAACCTATCACACGCAAGGCGCGGTAGAGATGCGCGCCTCACGTCCTCGCCATCTGACCGGCGCCAGTTGGGGCGGCAGCCCGCGCGTGATCGACGACAAGGGTGAACCCGCGCCGAACGGCAACTCTGTCTCGCTTGAGGATGAAATGATCCGCAGCGCCGAGGCCAGGCGTGAATTCGATCTGGCGCTGGCGGTGACAAAATCCTCGCTCAATCTGATCCGTACCAGCCTCGGACGTCGTGGCTAGGGGGTATAAGTATGTCAGAAACGCTTTCCGCCATTGAACTGGCCGCTTCGGGTATGCGCGCGCAGGCCGTGCGGCTGCGACATATTTCCGAAAACATCGCCAATGCCGACACGCCCGGCTATCGCCGCAAGGTGGTAGCCTTTGAAGAGCAGGTCGACTTTGGCCGCCGAACCGGTGCCGTCACCGCCGGGCCGACCCGGTTTGATCGGCGCGAACTACCTCAGATCTATGATCCCGCCCATCCGATGGCTGATGAGAACGGCTATTACGCAGGATCGAACGTCGATCTGATCATCGAGATCGCCGACTCCAAGGAGGCGGGCCGCAGCTATGAGGCGAACCTGCGCGTCTTTGAGCAATCGCGCCAGATGGGCGGCGCATTGCTGGACCTGATCCGCCGATAAGAAAGGAACTGCCATGATTACCCCGACACTTGCCGCTACTTCTTACGACCGCGTGCGCAACGTCGTCGCGCCAGGCAATCACAATCCGCAAGGCGCGGCCTCAGTGTTTTCCCGGATGATGGATCAGGTTGATGCCGCCGCCACCGGCGCCATGACCGGCAAGGCCGAGACGCATGATCTGGTGCAAAGTATCGCCCAGGCCGAAATCGCGCTCGAGACCGTGGTCGCCATGCGCGACAAGGTGGTCGAGGCCTATCAGGAAATCCTGCGGATGCCGGTCTGAGGATCTGGCCATGGATGAGAACCTGATCTTCGACCTCACCCGGCAAGCGCTGTGGATCGCGCTGCGCATGGCCGCACCGCTGCTGGGGGTGGCGCTGGTGGTGGGTGTGATCATCGGTCTTTTGCAGGCCCTGACCTCGGTGCAGGAAATGACGCTGACCTTTGTTCCCAAGGTGGGCCTTATGCTGGCGGTATTCTGGGTCAGCATGAGCTTTATGACCGCCATGCTGACCGGGTTCTTTACCGATCAGGTCCTGCCAGGGATTGCGGGGTCCTAGGTTATGGATAACGCGATCTATGCCGCCCTGACCAGGCAATCCGGGTTGATGCGCGAAATGCGCTCTGTTGCCAACAATATTGCCAATGCCAACACCACCGGCTTTCGGCGCGAAGGTGTCGTATTTTCGGAATATATGGTGTCGCTTGATCGGCGTGGCGAGACCTTGGCAATGGCCAATGCCCATGGGCGCATGATCGACCAGCGCCCTGGCGACATGACGTTGACGAACGGCCGCTTTGATCTGGCGATTGATGGCAAGGGTTTCTTCATGGTCCAGACACCGCAAGGCAACCGCCTGACCCGGGCCGGTGCCTTCATGACCAATGCTGAGGGCGAACTTGTTAACCCCGACGGTTATCAGTTGCTCGACGATGGACAGGCACCCGTCGTCATCCCTGCGGGCGTGCGCGACATCGGTATCGGCATGGATGGTACAATTTCCGCCGACGGCACGCCCGTTGGGCGGGTGGGCATCTTTGCAGTTACGGACCAGTCCCGCCTGCAGCATGTGGCGGGTACGCTTTTCGATCCCGGCGATGCAGCCGAACCACTGGATGACGCAGCACTGCGTCAGGGTTTTCTTGAGGGCTCCAATGTCGATCCGGTGCTTGAAATCGCGCGCATGATCGAGGTTCAGCGCGCTTATCAACTGGGCCAAAGCTTCCTTGATCAAGAGGACCAGCGCATCCGTCAGGCCATCACAATTCTGACCCGGTAAAAGGACTAAGACCATGAAAGCACTTCAGATAGCAGCCGCCGGGATGAGCGCACAGCAGATGCGCGTCGAGGTCATCTCTAACAACCTCGCCAACATGTCCACGACTGGTTATAACGCCCGGCGCGCCGAATTTGCCGACCTGCAATATGAGCAGGTCACTCGCCCGGGTACGCTGACCTCAACCAGCGGCACAATGGTTCCGGCAGGGATCCAGCTTGGTATGGGGGTGCGCCCGGCCAGCGTATCCGTCATGCTGGCCCAAGGGCCGCTGACCCAGACCAATGGGGATCTGGATATCGCCATCGATGGCGGCGGCTATCTTGAGATCACCCTGCCCTCAGGCATTTCGGCTTATACCCGAGACGGCAGCCTGAAACGTTCGCCGGAAGGTCAGATCGTCACCTCGGAAGGCTATCCGCTGGTACCTGACATTACCATCCCCGAGGATGCCCGAAGCATCTCGATCAACGCCAATGGCGAAGTCTTTGCCTATTTCAGCGACCGGGTCGAACCCGAAAACCTTGGCCAGATCACCCTGGCAAGTTTTATCAACGAAAAGGGCCTCGAGGCCATCGGTTCGAACATGTTTCTGGAAAGCACGGCATCGGGCGCACCCCGGGTCGCCTCGCCGGGACAAGAGGGGCTGGGCACGATCCGCGCCGGCTGGCTTGAGGAAAGCGCGGTCGATCCGGTGCGCGAGATCGCCGAATTGATCAAGGCCCAGCGCGGTTATGAACTGAATTCCAAGGTCATCTCTGCCGCAGACCAGATGCTTGGTACAACGGTGCAGGTCCGCTGATGCGCGCCATTGCCCTGATGTTTATACTACTGCCGCAGTGGGCCACAGCCGGTGCGGCAGTCGCCAGCCGTACACTACCCGCCGGCACGGTTATCTCAGCCGAGGATGTCACCCTCGCCCCGGATCAGGCGGGAGGTATCGAAGATATCACCCAGATCCTCGGCCAGCAGCTGCGTGTCATGGTCTATGAGGGGCGAAGGATCGACCCATCTGCCCTGACCGAACCTACCCTGATTGGTCGCAACCAGCTTGTCACGCTGACCTATGAAAAAGCCGCTCTGCGAATCGAGACCGAGGGGCGCGCGCTATCTGCCGGAAAGGTCGGTCAGATCATCCGGGTACTGAACAGCAACTCACGCGTGACTGTTTCCGGCCGTGTCGCGCCTGACGGTTCGGTCATCGTCCAGAATAACTGAAAGTGAATCTCATGTCCCGATATACGCCGTCCCATTCTGTCACACTAGGTCGTGTTGACAAAAGGGATTCCT
>NZ_AEPN01000049.1:0-21803 GCF_000185925.1 Paracoccus sp. TRP
GTGTCGGTCATCGCAACAAACCCGGGTTTTCTGCACCACGAAACAACGCACCGGCGAATCTGGCGCGACGATCTGCCGATTTCATATAAAGCCTTGGATAAACCTATAGCCAGAAAACCTGGCCTTCGCTACGTTGATAAGCGAAGGGGCGAACATCACCATGCTGATTGGATATATGCGGGTGTCGACGGCCGAGCAGAGCCTCGACCTCCAACGCGATGCGCTCGAACAGGCCGGCTGCCGGAAGATCTACGACGATGTCTGTTCGGGCCGCGCCACCGTGCGCCCCGGCCTCGCCCAGGCGCTCGACACCGCTCGCGAGGGCGACGCGCTTGTCATCTGGAAACTGGATCGGATTGGCCGTTCCCTGCCACATGTCGTCGGGCTTGTCGGCGAGCTTCAGAAGCAGGGGATCGGGCTGAAAGTGCTGACCGGTGACGTCGACACGACCACGGCGACAGGGCGCTTGGTCTTCGGCATCTTCGCGACGCTTGCCGAGTTCGAGCGCGATCTCATCCATGAGCGCACCATGGCGGGTCTGGCGGCCGCGCGCGCAAGGGGGCGCGCCGGCGGACGGCCGCGGATGATGACCCGGCCGAAGCTCAAAACCGCCATGGCAATGATGGCGGATCGGGAGAATAGCGCCCGCGATGTCGCCGCCCAGCTCGGCGTCTCGCTGTCGACGCTCTATGCCTATGTCGACAGCAAGGGCCAGCCGCGCCCGCGTGCCGCTGATCTTCTCAAGAAACGTTCGGTCGCCGCGAAATAGGCGAACCAATGCCGGTCAGCTTCCTCACCGAAGACCAGATCCGGCGCTACGGTCGTTTCGCGGGAGAGCCGTCTTCCGACGAGTTGGTGCGGCATTTCTATCTCGACGACGCCGATCGCGCGTTCGTCGCCGAGCACCGCGGCGATCGCAACCGCCTGGGCATCGCCGTTCAGCTCGGATCGGTTCGCATGCTCGGCGTGTTTCTCGAAAACCTTGCGACCGCCCCGGCGTCCGCGGTGGGGTACGCGGCAGAGCAACTCGGCCTCAATGATCCGGACGCGATTTTTGCCTATGCGAACGATCGGGCTCGCTGGCGGCATATCCCGCGTATTCGGGCCCGCTACGGCTATCGCTCCGTCACCGATCCCGGCGTGTCGTTCCGGCTGAGCCGCTTTCTCTACGCTCTTTGCTGGACCGGCACCGATCGGCCTTCGGCGCTGTTCGATCGGGCCGTTTCCTTTCTCCTTGCCAACAAGGTTCTGCTGCCGGGACTGTCGGTGCTCGAGCGGACGGTCGCCCGTGTTCGCTCGCGCGCCAATGCCCGTCTGTTTCGCCGCCTCGTCGACAAGGTGACGCCCGAACAGCGCGAGCGTCTCGACGCGCTCGTTGTCGTGCCGGAAGGCGCCCGCCAGAGTCCGCTCGATCGCCTTCGCGACGGTCCCTATATCCAGAGCGGCCCCGAGATCAGTCGGGCGCTGGCGCGTCTCGACGAAATCCGTGTCATCACGGAAGGACTGCCGGAAATCGACCGGCTGCCGCCTGGTCGCATCAATGCGCTCGCCCGCTTCGCGTCCGCCGCCAAGGCACAGGCGGTCGCCCGACTTCCGGACGATCGGCGGACCGCAACACTTCTGGCGTTTATCCGCACACTCGAGGCCAGCGCCAGCGACGACGTCATCGATCTGTTCGACGTCGTCACCACAACGATCTTTTCCAATGCGCAGGCGGCCTCGAGGGAAGCCCGCCTGCGCACGCTTCGCGACCTCGATGCCGCGGCGCTGAAGCTGCGTGATGCCACGGCCGTTTTGTTCGATGAGGCGACACCGGACGCCCAGGTTCGTGCCGTCATCTTCGAGACGGTGGGTCGCGATCTCCTGAAAACCGCCTATGACAGGGTGGGAGCACTCGCCGAGCCGCCCGACGACGTCTATTTTGCCGAACTCAGGAAACATCGGGGGCAGTTTCGCTTCGCTCCGGCGCTGCTGCGTGGGCTCGAGCTCGACGCGGCGCCGGCGGGCAGGTCGCTTCTCGATGCCGTTGAACACGTGCGCGCCGTTCAAGATGGCGGCAAGCGTTCCGGACCCGCGCCGACCACATTCGCACCGAAGGAGTGGATTGGCCAACTGAAAGCGGCCGATGGCAAGATTGACCTGTTCGGCTATCGGCTGTGCGTGCTCGACCAGCTCCGGCGCACGATCCGCCGGCGGGATATTTTCGCGTCCCGGTCGCTACGCTACGCCGATCCTCGGAAGGGCCTTCTGTCCGGCGCGGCATGGGAAGCCGCCCGTCCCGCCGTATGTCGGACGGTCGGGGTCTCGGCGTCGGCCGATGAGGAACTGGCCCGGCTTTCGACTCGCCTCGATCTTGCCTATCGGGAAACCGCCGACCGCGCGCCTGCCAACCCGGCGCTGTCGATCGAGACGACGGCCAGCGGCGCCGATCTGTCGGTCGCGCCGCTCGACAAGATCGATGAACCGCCGAGTCTTGTGGCGCTTCGCACCGAAGTCGAGACCCGGCTCCCGCATGTCGATCTGCCTGAGCTTATCCTCGAAATACAGGCGCGGACTGGATTTGCCGAGCACTTCACCCATGCAAGCGAAGGTGGCTCACGCGCCGAGGACATCGCGACGAGCGTCAGCGCGGTGCTCCTGGCCGAAGCCTGCAATACGGGCTTCGAACCGCTTGTCCGGCGGGACAGTCCGGCGCTGCGCCGATCGCGGCTGAGCTGGGTCAAACAGAACTTCCTGCGCGCCGAGACGCTGACCGCCGCCAACGCAGCACTGGTCGCGGCGCAGAATGCGATCCCACTCGCCCGATCCTGGGGCGGCGGCGAAGTTGCCTCGGCCGACGGCTTGCGCTTTGTCGTGCCGGTCCGCACCATTCATTCCGGCCCCAATCCTCACTACTTCGGACACGAACGCGGCGTCACCTGGTACAATCTGGCGTCCGACCAGTACACCGGCCTTAATGCAATCACCATTCCCGGAACGCTGCGCGACAGCCTTTATCTCCTGGCCCTCGTCCTGGAACAGGAAACCGAGCTTTCTCCCACCGAGATCATGGCGGACACCGCTGGCTATACCGACACGATCTTCGGAATCTTCCATCTCCTCGGCTACCAATTCAGCCCTCGCATCGCTGACATCGGCGGCTCCCGTTTTTGGCGGGTGGACAGGAAAGCTGATTACGGCCTGCTCGACGAGCTTGCGGCGAACCGGATCAACGTGCGTCTCATCGCCGACCACTGGGACGATCTCCTGCGCCTGGCCGGCTCGCTGAAACTCGGCGTCGTGCGGGCCGCCGGACTCACGCGCACCCTCCAGACCAACGATCGTCCGACGAAACTGGCCCGTGCGCTTCAGGAACTGGGACGCCTGATCAAGACGCTCTACCTGCTGCGGTTCATCGATGACGAGAGCTATCGCCGGCGCATCCTCATCCAGCTCAACCGCGGCGAAAACCGCCACAGGCTGGCGCGCGTGATCTTCCACGGCAAGCGCGGCGAACTGCGCCAACGCTATCGCGACGGCCAGGAGGACCAGCTCGGCTCGCTCGGCCTGGTGGTCAACGTCGTCGTGCTATGGAACACGATCTACATGGACGCTGCCCTCAATCAACTGCGCGCCGAAGGATACGAGGTGAAGCCTGAGGACGTCGCCCACCTCTCGCCGCTGAGCTTCGGCCACATCAACATGCTCGGCCGTTACGCCTTCACCCTGCCGGAAATCATCGCGCGTGGCGAACTCAGGCCGCTGCGCGATCCCAAGACCGCAGGAATCGACGACCTGTAGGCAAGCTTATGTGTGTTTTCTGTTCCGTTGCTACTCAAAGCCCATCTAGGGCCGTAGGGACGGCCGGGGGGCGGGCCACACGCGCAAGCGTTGCGGATTAAGCTATTTACGTATCCACGTATTAACGTGCGTAAGGCTCGATCGGCGGCAATCCATGTTGCGCCAGCACCGCCGACAGCCCGGCCTCGGCCATCGCCTGAATCGTCGTTCCCTCTGCATCCGCGAGCTGGCGAAGGCGTTGCCAGTCCGATCGCCGAACCTTGACCGTTAGCGCGACAGTCTCGCCCCCTCCCCTCTTTCGCCTCGGCGTCGGAATCTCCACGGCCGGCCGCTCGTCCTCGATCGCTGCAAGGCTGGTGACTTCCGCGCCAGCTTTCGGGCGGGTGAAGGCCGCAAGGCCGGTTGCTTTCTTTGCCATAGGTTCCGCTCCTTAGATACGCGCTTACGTATTTAGCTATTTACGCTCTAACGTGTCCTTGATCCATGCCCACAAAGCCCGAATTTCCTCTGCTGCCTTCCCCTCGGCCTCGAACTCCGTCACGGCGCTGCCGGTCGTGACAGCGCGGGCGAACGCGCGCCGGTCGGTGATCTCGCCGGGAACGATCGGCAGGCCGTAGGCTTCCAGCGCCGCGCGCGTCTCTCCGATCTCCGGCGCACGGAACGGGCAGGCGGACAGGACGAACGCCCCGCGCACCTTCGCCGCCGTCACGATCTCGACAGCGGCCGGGACCGCAGCGAGGTCAAACGCGGACGGTCGAACCGGAATCAAGACCAGCTCCGACCTACGGGCGATCTGGCCGGCCGCCGGGGCGGCATGGGGCGGGGCGTCCACCACGGCCAAGGTGATGCCCTCACCCTCGGCCGCTCTAAGCGCCGCGTCCAGCTCGCCGGCCTGCGCCGTGGCGACGATCGGCGTTCCGGCTTCCCGCGCGCTCGCCCATGCGGTCGCGCTCTCCTGCGGGTCCGCATCAATGACGCAAACCCGTTCGCCGGTCGCCTCGGCCGCCACGGCGGTATGAACCGAAAGCGTGGTTTTTCCGCTCCCGCCCTTCTGGCTCAAAAACGCAATGACGTTCATGCGTCAATCCTTCTTTGCGTGAATACGTATTAAAGCACATAGCTAGGGACGTTACTACGCCGTTAAGCTAGTGCGGCCATTCCTCGGGCTGCCAGTCCCGCGACGTGTGGATGACGCGCACGATCACGACACTTTCCCGGCCCTCCACGTCGCGCAACTCATAAGCGATGATGTAGGGAAGCCGGGCGAGGGACTTTTCATAGGTTCCGCTCACCCGTCCCGGCCGCCCGGTCGCCATCTCGCCTAGCTTGTTCCCAGCGTCCTCGATCGCGTCCACGACCCGCTCGGCGGCGAATGGGTTGTCCTCTGCGATGTAGCGCAAGATTTCGAGGTTATCCCGCTGCGCCTCAATCGACCAGACAACCGGCCTCATCCGCGCGCGGCTTTCCGGCGCTTCGCTTCCTCGATAACCTCACGCATTTCCGCGACGGCCTGCGCGTGGGGGATCACGCGGCCGGCCGCTGCGTCGGCCATGCCGCGCTTGATGCCGTCGATGATTTCAAGCTCGCGATCGACGTAGGCGGCGACGGCCTCGCCGGCGAGGAAAGATTTGCTCCGCTGCGTATCGTTCGCGATCCGGTCGAGTTTTTCTTTCACATCGGGCCGAACCCGAATCGTCATGGTGGTGCTGGCGGTCATGGAATCGCCTCCGATCGTGTTGAATCGTGTACACCCTAGCACGTTTTCCCGGCCACTGCCATCGCCTTCTAAGAAATACGAATACACGTTAATACGTATTAACGTAAGCAACTAAGCGCCAGCCTTGCCCCTCGCTCCCTCTCGAAAGCCCATAGGACGGTTGCCGCAAGCGCAAGCGTTGCGGTTTAGGTGGTGAGGGTGCCGCTTGCCGGCCCGCCTATACGCGGGCCGGAACCGCCGCAGGGCTGCGAAAGCAGCCCGAACAGCGGCGACCGTTTATGTTTGCCCTCTTAGATAAAGATCAGATGAGGATTCAGTCTGGTTATCGGACTCACGTTTCATCAACGATCTAGCCATCTGCGCGAGGCTGCGCCCAAGCCGATTGTCGCCCACGTCGAGCAAGGTTCGCTCATCGAGGGGCAGGGCCTCCCTGTAGGCCGCGATTACCTCGCTCCAAGCCCTCTGATCCTGCCCATGATCCGCAGGCGGGGGCGGGGCCTTGCCGAACCGCCCAAGGAACTGCCGGGCCTTTTCCGGCAGGGACAGGCGGTAGGCGTTGCTCGTCTGCTGGACCTGTGGGCCGCGCCCCTCGTTGCCGGTCGGCTCGTAGCGCCGCAGCCAGTCGATGAAACCATGCGCCCGCAGGTTCTTCAGCGCCCGCACGATCGTATCGCGCGACCGGCCGAGCCGATCCATGATCGTGGTGATTGACGGCTCTAGCCGGCCGGTGCGGAAGTCGATGAGATTGACGAACAGCCGCAGCACGTCGAGCGCGACCGATCCTAGCGGGCCGCTGCGCTCGCCCTTCTCGTGCAATCCGGCCTCGTTGTAGATTTCGGCCGCCTTCAAGATCGCCTGAACGTCCTTGCGCGTCGTCGGCCGCCATATCCGGCCCTCCGATCGGCCCCGGATATGACTATGCCGGCGAACTGGCGTCGGGCATCGCTCGGCCGGGGGCATGACCAGGCCAAGCGCGACCTGTCCCGATCCCCGCCACGCTGCCCGGCGCTCCTGGGCGAGCGTGGAGAGCTGCCCGGCGTCTTCCTCGGTGAGCTGGCCGGCGCTGTAGCGCGTCCATACCTCCCGCATGATCTCATCAAGCGCGCTTGCGCGCGCGCAGCCGATCGCGGCCGCGATTTGCGTCCTCAACATGCCTCTCGTCCTTCCATTTGAAGGACATGACGGCGCGGACGGCAGGCACGGCTTTCCCGTTTTCGCAAGAATCAATCTTGCGAATTGGAGTGCTGTAGCGTAGATAAGGGGAGAGCTTAGAGCCCCGTCTCTACGGTGTGTCTGACGGCCTACAAAAACGCTCGACCGCGCCAACGGTCGGGCGTTTTGCCGTTATGTCCCTTGCTTCGCTTCGATATAGAACCTCAACGCTTCCTCGATGATCGGCGCGCGCCCTCGCAAGCCCGCGTCGTCCTTCAGGCGGTCAAGCGCCGCGACCAGTTCGCCGGGCAGATCGGCCTGCACAAGAATCCGGCCCTCTGCGCGCCAACGGGCGCGCAGGTTGCGGACACTTTCCAGCTTAACTTGTTCTCGGGTGCGACTCGCCATGTCTACATGAAGAGCCGAAACCGCCCGATTCTGCAACCCTTTGCGTAAGGAACCGGGCAAGGCACTACTTCTAGGGCCGGCAACTAAACGTGGTTACGTCGATGCGTATTCACGTCAATGCGTTCTCAAGCGCCCGGTAGAGGGTAGCCCGATGCACTTTCAGGAGCCGGGCGACTTCCGCCACCGGCTTCTTGTCGTCATGGATGAGCTGGCGAGCATGGGCGATCTGCTCGGCCGACAGGGCAGGGGAGGGGCCGAACTTCACGCCTCGGGCTTTCGCCGCGATCCGGCCGGCGCTGGTGCGCTCCACGATCAAGGATCGCTCGAAATCCGCGATGCCGGCGAACACGGTCAACACCATGCGCCCCGCCGGCGTCGTGGTATCGGCCCACGGCTCGGCCAGCGAGCGCAGGCCAGCGCCTGCCTCCTTGATCCGCTCCGCGATCGCCAGAAGGTCGCCGGTCGATCGGGCGAGGCGGTCTAACCTGGTGATCGTCACCACGTCGCCAGCGCGCAAGTGGTCGAGCATCCGCGCCAGCTCGGGCCGGTCCCGCTTCGCCCCGGATGCCTTTTCCTCGAAGATGCGGACGCAGCCGGCCCCGCCAAGGGCGGCCCGCTGCTGGTCGAGGTCCTGCCCGCGCGTCGAGACGCGGGCATAGCCGATGAACACGCGGCCGGCGTCGGAATCTGGTTGGCGGCTCACGGCTTCCTCCTGTCGCAAATCATGTCGCAAGTTTTCTACCACTTGCGACAAAGACGTGCGACACGAAAACCCCTGATTTTCCGGGGTCGGCCGATCTGTTGCAGGTTTTACGACTTGCGCGACAAGGCTATGAGGCGACGCCGCCGTATAGCGTAGCTTGACACTATACGTTTAGCTTGGTAGTGACGGCACATGAGAATCCGAAACGTAGTCCATAAGGGGTTGCGCCGATTCATCGTTGATGATGACGCCACCGGCTTGCAGGCGGCCGTAGTGCCGAAAGTCCGTCGCATCGTCACCTTCCTGCAAGATATGGAGCGGGAGGACGAGCTGCGCACGGTCCCGAGCTGGAAGGCCCATCAGCTCACCGGCGATCGAAAAGGCGCCTGGAGCCTGTTCGTCACCAAGAACTGGCGGATCACGTTCCGGATCGACCAGACCGAAATCGAGATCATCGACCTCGACTATGAAGATTACCACTAGGAGGTGGCTATGAGTGCGATGCAGGGCATCCGTATGAAAAATCCCGCCCATCCCGGCGGCTTCGTCAAAAGTGAGATCATCGAGCCGCTTGGCCTTTCGGTGACGAGCGCGGCGCAAGTTCTCGGTGTTACGAGGGCGGCGTTGTCGGCCGTCCTGAACGAACGCGCGCATCTTTCGCCGGAAATGGCGCTCCGGGTCGAAAAGGCTTTCGGCGTGTCGATGGATACGCTCATGCGGATGCAGAATAGCTACGACATTGCCCAGGCCCGCAAGCGGGAAGGGGAGATCAACGTCGCGCCCTTCAAGGGTAAGCCGCTCGATTCGCAAGCGGCGCTGATCTGAACCGGCAACAATAGGAATACAGCCGCGCGAAAACGCGCGGATAGGGGGCTTTGCATGAAAAGTTTGCTTGAACAACTTCCGTCGATCGTCGCGGAGGGCAAGAAGGAAGCCGAGCGTGTAATGGAACGCGCTGAAAGCAATTATCGCCTTGGCCTGCAAACGCGTGAGCTTGTTGTTCCATCTAGAGATACAAATTGGCAGGATTTTCTTACAAATGCCTCCCGCTCTATAAATCTTGATGAATCCTCATCCCGTAATCAGCTCGTATATGGCGATAATCTTCTTGCAATGGCTGCGCTGCTTGCCGGCGGGGTTGACTTCCCTTCGATGCGAGGCGGCGTCGATTTAATATATATTGATCCTCCGTTTGATAGCAAAGCCGACTATCGGAGTAAGATTTTAATCTCTGGCGATTTAATCGAACAGCTACCAACAGCTTTGGAGCAATTTGCATACTCGGATACGTGGGCTGACGGAACGGCGAGCTACCTTGGGGCAATCGTTCCAAGACTATACCTTATGAAAGAGCTATTGTCAGACGAGGGGAATATATTCGTTCATCTCGACTGGCATGTCGTCCATTATGTAAAGATTGTTATGGATACTATCTTTGGACGGGATAATTTTAAGAATGACATCGTATGGAAAAGAAAGGGTGGAAGCGCAAACCCCTCGAATCAATTTGGAATTGTGACAGATTCCATACTTTTTTATTCGAAAAGTGATGATTCATTTTTCTCACCATCTTACAGCTTAGACAATGATGAGGCCCAAAATTACATTAAAGAGAGATTCCGAAATGAATTTGATGGGCGAAAATACATGCTTGCGCCTATAGAGCGCAATGCTGCATTGGGAATCAGGCCAAACCTAAAATATGAATACAACGGCTATACACCAACATACGGATGGATGATGAGCCGTGAGAAATTACAGCAATTCGATAAGGATAATAAATTACATTGGAACTCTAAAGGCAAGCCCAACCGGCGAGTGTTTCTTGATGAATATAAAGGGCAACCAACCGAGAACTTATGGACGGATATTTATGTTATAAACCCTATGGCTCGGGAGCGCGTGAACTACGATACTCAAAAGCCAGAGTCGTTACTGTCTCGAATAATAGAAACATCGTGCAAACCGGGAGGTCGCGTTGCAGACTTCTATTCTGGCTCCGGCACGACCGCAGCAGTCGCTGAACGTCTCGGCTATAATTGGGTAGTAAGTGACCTCGGGAAGCCCGCGTGCATGGTGACACGCAAGCGCCTGATCGACCAGGACGCCAAGCCGTTCCTCTACCAGCACATTGGCGACTACCAGGTTGAACAAATGCGCTCCACGATGGGGAGCCGGTTCCGTATCGGTGATCTGGCCGAAATTGTGCTCGGCCTCTATGGCGCGCTTCCATTGCCCGTCGAGGAAAACCCGAACAAGAACATGGGCAGGATTCAGGGGAGCAAAACGCTCGTCCTCGCGGACAGCCCCAACAAGATGACTGGCCTCGCCACGCTGCGCCGTGCAATCGAAATCCGCGACAACCTCATGGGCGGGTGGGATAAGGTCGTTATCCTGGGATGGAATTTCTCACCTACGATCGGCCATGACATTGAGGCACTGGGGCAGGGGGACAGGCTGGAAGTGCTCGTGATCCCGCCCGATCTGCTCGACCGACTGAAGAAGAAAGGCCACAAGCTCAAGGCCGACGAGGTGCGCTTTTCGTCGCTGCAATATCTCAAGCTGGGCGCGGTTTCCCGCAAACAGGACGGGGAGGGGGAAGCCTTGTCCGTAGAGATCGCCAATTATGTGTTGCTGTCTCCGGAGGCGTTGAATCTCGACGAGGCTAACCGCGAAAAGCTGCAAAAGGTGATCAATTCCGATCCTTTGGCGCTGATCGAATATTGGAGCGTCGATCCTGACTATGACGGCGAGGTGTTCCGCTCCGTCTGGCAGGACTATCGCGGAAACACCGAGAACGATGCCGACGCCTATCGTGTCATCACTACGGCACGGCTCACCGGCCTTTCTAAGAAAGATGGCCCCCGCCGTGTCTGCGTGCGCGTGGTTGATGTATTTGGCTTCGAGGCCGAAGCGACTGTCGAGGTAGCATGATGGCAAGCATCAACGATCTTTCGCTTGCCAAGGGTTTGACGGCCAAGGTCGAAGACGCCTGCGCCGGCTTGGAAACTGGCGAAGCTCCGATCCTAGATCACGTCTCGGAGATCACGGCTGAGCTGCTGAAATGGTGGTTCCAGACTGAATTTCAGGACGCCCGCACCTTCAATTTCCATCCCGGCCAGCGGCAAGCCCTGCTGAACGTGATCTATGCCCATGAGGTTTTGGGCATTGCGTCCCTGCAAGACCTCTACCAGATCGCCGCCCCTGACGTGATGCTGACAAGCACGCGGGATTCCGAGATCATCCGCGCACCGAAAAATGCCTATCCGAAATACTGCCTGAAAATGGCGACCGGAACGGGAAAGACCTGGGTTCTGCAAGCCCTCATGGTCTGGCAGATTCTCAACGCGAACCGCGCGCCGGATAGCAACCGCTACACCAAAAACTTCCTCGTCGTTGCCCCCGGCCTCATCGTTTATGATCGGCTGCTTGACGCCTTCATGGGGAAGGAACGAGACGGCAAGCGCGATTTCACGATTTCTGACCTGTCTATATTCCAGGAACTGTTCATCCCCGATTCCTACCGGGACGAGATTTTCCGGTTCGTGCAAGGGGCGGTCTGCCCGAAAGAGGACATTGGCCGCAAGGTCACGGCCGGCGGCATCATCGCCATTTCCAACTGGCATGTGCTGTCAGAAGAAGGTGAGCCGCTTGAGGATGAGGAAATCACTGCGCCGGGGGAAACCGCCGATCCGAAAACCGTTGTGCAGAGCGTCCTTCCCCTGACGCCCGGCACCAGCCAAGGCAACGATTTGAATGTGCTGAACCGTCGCTATGAGCGCGGCGGCATCCTCTCCTACCTGAAAGACCTGCCCGCGCTCATGGTCTTCAATGACGAAGCCCACCATATTCACGAGTTCAAGCGGGAAGGCGAGGTGACGGAAGTTGAATGGCAAAAGAGCCTCAACCTGATCGCAGAACCCAAGGGCCGCCGCTTCGTCCAGGTGGACTTTTCGGCCACGCCCTATAACGAGGTCGGGACCGGCCGGAACAGCCGGAAATCCTATTTCCCGCATATCGTCGTTGATTTCGACCTGAAGACGGCCATGCGCGCCGGCCTGGTCAAATCCCTTGTCCTCGACAAACGCTCCGAAATCGGCGCGCTGAGCCATGAGGAACTGGATTTCAAGGCCGATCGGGATGAGAACGGCAACCCCATGCTGTCCGAAGGGCAGCGCATCATGTTGCGCGCCGGCCTGACCAAGCTCCGGAAGCTGGAAACCGATTTCGCCGCCCTCGATCCGGACAAGCATCCGAAAATGCTGGTGGTCTGCGAGGATACCACGGTGACGCCTCTCATTGCTGATTTCATGCAGCTCGAAGGGCTGGCCGACGACGAGGTGTTGCGCGTCGATTCCAACCGCAAGGGCGAGCTGAAGCCCGACGAATGGAAGGTGCTGCGCGAACGCCTGTTCGACGTGGACCGTCACAAATCCCCGCGCGTCATCGTGAGCGTGCTCATGCTGCGCGAAGGCTTCGACGTGAACAACATCTGCGTCATTGTCCCGCTGCGCGCATCGAGCGCCGGCATCCTGCTTGAACAGACGATCGGGCGCGGCCTGCGCCTGATGTGGCGCGGCAATGAATACGACGACATAAAGCGGGAGAACCGCCAGCTCATTCGCGGCGGAAAGACGCCCTCCAACATGATCGACATTCTCTCGATCGTGGAGCATCCGGCGTTCCAGGGCTTCTATGACGAGCTGATTCAGGAAGGCTTGGCGGCTGAAGCCGATGATGAGGACGACGAGGCGAATGGCAGCTCGACTGGCGACCTGATCTCGGTTGGCCTCCGGCCGGGCTTCGAGGAATACGATTTCGCCATACCCTTCATCCTGCGGGAACAGGTCGAGGCGCTGGAAGATACCCACATCGACCCTTCGAGCCTCGCGCCGTTCGGATCGTTTTCGCTCCAACAGCTCAAGGGGCAGATCGGCCAGGGCGAGAAATTCCACTCCGAAGACGTGCAGGCGAAAACGCGATTTGGCGACTATCGCGTGCATGGCGGCGTGATGACCGCGACGGGATATAATGACTACCTGGCCCGGATCACGCGCCGGATCACGGAAGCCGTCACCCTGACGGATACCACAAACAGCTCGAAGGCTTTCGCCAACGCCAGCAAGTTCCCCTACATCCAGATAAACCGGGCCGAAATGGCCGAGGGCATCGACACCTTCATTCGTCGGCACCTGTTCGGCCAGGAGCTAGACCCTCTCACGGATGAGAACTGGCGCGTCCTGCTGATCGACCCGGTGACAGAGCACATTATCAAGGTGTGGGCGCGGGCCATCCTCGAAGCGGAAGACAGCGTGATTGTCGCCAATGCCGAGGTCGCGCATCGGCGTCTTTCGGAAGTGCCTAAGCTCGCCATGCGCGAGGGGTCATCGCTGGCCGTCGAGAAAGCTATCTATCTGCGCCTTCCCTACCCCTCGCGGAACGGCGGCCTTGAACTGGCATTTATGGAAACCTGCGAGCGTGACGCCAGCGTTGAAGCCTTCTGCAAGATCAACGAGCAGAAACACACCTTCGCGCGCCTGCGATACATCAAGGAAGATGGGCTTCCGGCGTTCTACTCGCCCGACTTCTTCGTGAGAGCAGGCGGCGCGATTTATCTGGTGGAAACAAAGGCACAAGGCCAGCTCACCAGCCCGAACGTGCTGCGCAAGCGCAGGGCCGCCGTTGCATGGTGCGACCGGATCAACGCCCTTCCTCCGGAAGAGCGTAGCGATTCCGAATGGCACTATGTCCTTCTCGGGGAAGACACCTTCTATGGCTGGCGGGACAAGGGCGGCTCGATCGCTGATCTTCTCGCCTATGCACGGCTGCGCCCTGTCGAAGACAAAGGCCAGGCTAAGTTCGCCTTCTGAACTTCATACCGGGGCAGGAATCTATTGTCCCGGCGCTTTCACGGTGATGGTGCAACGCTGATCCGCGCCGGCCGTGCGCGCGGCCTCCCAACAAGCCGCTACCGCCTCCCTGTTCGCTTCAAGGAGCTGGTCGGCCGAGGCCACGCGCTGCCATGCTTCCGGGCTGCCGAACGCCATGAGGCTCATACCGGCCTGCCACGGCCTTTCGCCCATGACGACGCTGGCGACACGCGGCGCGGCCGAGAACGGCAACACGCGCGGAAGGAACAGCATCACCAGCGCGCCGGCGAGCAGGCCGACAGCGAAGGCGACGACAAGCCACCAATTTTGCCGATCGCGCTCCCGCGCGCTGGCGACGTGCGCCGAAAGATTGCGGCCGGCGCGCTCGAGGTCGGACGCCTGCCGCTCGAGCTGCTGCGCGGCGGTGCGTATCAGAGCCTCGCCGCTGCGCTCGAGGAGCGCCGCATAGTGTTGCGCGCCCTGTTTGAGAATGGGCGATTGCTCTACGCCGTGCATCCGCTCCGCAACATTGTCGAGCGCCTGCACGAGCTGGGCGAGCTGGGGCTTGTAGTCCTGCGCCGGCTCGATCTTTTCGAGCTGATCGAAAGCCGCTTCCAGCCCGCGCCGCATGACCTTCATTTCCGCACCGATCTGCTCGCCCTGCGTCTCGATCGTGCGCCGTAGCGCGTCGAACGCGGCGGCCGGGTCGCCGGCGTCCTCGTCCAGTGCTTCAGGCTCGATTCCGTCCCTGTCGTCGTCCAGCTCCGCCATGTTCTCCGTGCCTACCTTTCCATGCCGATGCCCCGGCTAAGCCGGTGGCCGCGTGTCATTTCGTCTTGCAGCTCGCGGGCAATGGTCTGGCCCCGGCGAAGCTCCTGCCCGATTCCAAGTTCCTGCCGGCGATTGCGCAGGATGGAATCTACCTGCGGGTCACGCTCAAGGCTCTTGGTCATGCCGTTCATCTGGCTTTCGACCTTGCCGCGCGCCTCGTCGTGCTGCCAGCCGCGAAGCTGCCGGCGCTGGCCCTGTAGCTCCTGCCAGCGTTCAACGAACCGCTCGGCCCTGATATTTGGGTCTTGCAGCGCCGCGTTTTCGCGCTTCATCCCGTCGATAACATGCGCGACACGCTCCCGGCCGGAAAGCTCGGTCATGGCGCGCACTGTCGCCGGGTCGTTTTGCAGGGTCGAGCGCATCAAGTCTTTCATGCCGTCGCGCACCTGGTCGAGCTGCTGGCCGGCATCGCCCATTTCCTGCCGCTGCATGTCGAGGACCGGCAGGCCCTCGCGCCGGTGCTGGTCGATCGACTGATAGGCCCGCGAATAGCGGTCAACGGCTTGCTCAAGCGGCGACTGCCCCCGCGCCCGCTCGGCCAGCCGGTCTTGCGCAGGCGCCTGCCGCAAGCTCCCTTCCCTTTCCGGCTGTCGCTGCATCCGCGATGCCTCGCCGCGCTCCTGTGAGGGCGCAGGGCGCGCATTGAGCTTGAGGCCGGCAAACATACCGCGCCGCTGCTTCTCGGCCTGCTGCGGCCGTTTCTGGTCGATCTGCGGGCCGTCCTCGCCGGCGCGGTCTGGCTCGCGGCTCTCGGCCGCCGCGCCGCGCCCGAGTTTCAGGCCCTCGAACGGATTGCGGCGCTGCTGTCGATCGCCGGCGAGATCCTCGCGCGGATCTGCACGAAGATCCTGCGCGAGATCCGCGCGGACTTTTTGCGAGGATCTCGGCGCGCGGTCCTCGATGCGTCCCCGCTCGGCGGGGTGCCGCTCGGCCGTCGACTCCCGCTCCGCACGTAGCCCGGCCGCGCGCTCGGCCGGAATCTCGATTTCGCTGCGGACGCCCATTTGCTCCGCGATCCCGCGCCGCTCGGCAAAGTCGCTTGTATAATCGAGCGTGGTTTCCTTCACGCCCGACCGGGACAGGCGGCGTTCTAGCTGGCTATAGGCCAGCTCGCCGGCGTCCTGAACCTTCCATGTGTTCCGGTGCGTCTGCGTCCCATCGGGCAAGGTGACGGGGGTGGAACCCTCATGCTGTAGGCCGATCTTCTCCCCGATCTCCGGCGCGGCCTCCTTCATGGCCCGCTCAAGATCGACGCCCCATAGGGTGCGCTGCTCGCCCTTGTCGTTTTCCAGCGTCACGAAATAGCTGTCGGACTTCTGCGGGTCATGCTCATAGGGCGCGGCCCCATGCTCGACCAGCCGGCCGGCATTGGTGAACTCGTCCTGTGCCGCGTAGAGCTGCACCCCGTCACGATGCCGGGTCATGGCGACATAGGTTAGATGCCGGTCCATCGTCCCCGACGCCATCACATAGGACCGATCGACCGTCGCACCTTGATTTTTGTGAATCGTCGTCGCATAGCCGTGGTCGATCGCCTGATAGTCGCCCATCGGGACGGAAACGCTATCGCCGCCTCGGCCGTCCAGCGTGGCGATGATGCGGCCCGGCTCGACATGATCGACCGTGCCTAGCATCCCGTTTTTCACGCCAAGGTCGCGGTTGTTCTCCAAGAACACGATGCGGTCGCCCGGCGCGAACTCGCGCTTGCCGTCATTGGTCTGGAAGGTCAGCGCCCGGCCCGGCCCTTCCCGCTCATGGGCGACGTCGCCCGGCGCAAGGCTGTCGTCGGCCACGCGCGCCAGCTCGCCCCGGTCCTGTAGCTCGGCCCGGATCGCGTCATTGATGGCGCGAACATCGGCCCGGCGATGCGCCATCGCTACGCGGGTTCCCTCCGGGCGCTCGTCGCGATCGGCAAGGTAATCGCTCACGATCTGGCCGCGCGCGTCCTCGCCGGTTTCGGCAAAGCTGATATTGCCGCGATCCCGATAGGCCGCCAGCCCCTCGGCCGTCCGGTGCGTGGCGAAGTCAACGGACGCCTCCCGCTGCCAGTCCACGCGCTGCCGGCGTATCTCGGAAAGCTCGGCATGGCCGATTTCCTCCGTGATCGCCCGGAACGGTGCGCCGGCCCCGATCGCCTGCAACTGCTCATGGTCGCCTACAAGGACGATCTTCGCCCCCCGCGCCTCGGCCTCGGTGACGAACCGGGAGAGCTGCCGGCTCCCGACCATGCCCGCCTCGTCGATCACGAACACGTCGCCGCGGCCGATCGTGCCGCGGTCGTTCTCCCAACCGCGGGACCATGACGCGAGGGTCCGGCTCTGGATGCCGGAACTTTCCTCCAAGCCCTCGGCCGCCTTCCCCGACAGGGCTGCGCCGTGGACCTGATAGCCTTCGGCCTCCCATGCCTCGCGCGCGGCCGCGAGCATGGTGGACTTGCCAGCGCCGGCATAACCGACAACGGCCGCGATCCGCTCCGGCCCGGTGATATGCTCGATCGCCCGGCGCTGCTCGTCCGACAGCCGGGCCGAAGCATCGCCGGCGCTGCGCTGAATGGCGGCGTCTTGGGCGTCTATCGCCCGCTCGACATGCCGGCGATCAACGCCATGACCATGCGCGCCGTGCATCCGCTGCGCGCTCTCGATCATGCCGGATTCGATCTCGACCATTTCGCGGGTCGAATAGCGGGCAAGCTCGATCTCGCCCGTTGCGGGGTCCGCGCGCTCGGCCTGCAACTCCACCAGCGCCGGCGAGGCCATCACCTTCGCAAAGGCGCTCTGGAACTCCTGCGGGTCGTCGTTGATGTAGCGATGCAGCGCCCGCGCAACGTCGTGGCGGTCGAACACGCTCTTTTCCCCGGTGATGAGCGTAAGAACCTGCTCGGGCTTCTCCCGGATCAGCTCGGCATTGCGCCGGGCCGCATCCTCGTCCAGCCGCGACCGCGACACGTCGAGGCCGCGCCGTTCCATCTGCGAGGCATGGACGCCCATATGCTCGGTCGGCGCGATCTCAAGGCCGCGCTCCATGTGCGAACGATGGTCGATCCGAATATCAAGCCCGGCCATCGCAAGCCGCTCGTTGGCGATCCCCTCCCACCTCTGGCGAAGGTCGCGGAGCTGCATATCGGTCGTCGGCAGGTCGTGCGCCAACAGCCATTTGTTTTCGCGCTCAAGGTAGGTCTTTTCGCCTAGCCCGTTCTCCGTCACCTGCCGCGTGGTCATAAGGATATGGGCATGGTGATTGCGAACGTCGCTCGCCTCGTGCGGCGCATGAATGGCGAAATCCACGGCCGCGCCGTAGCGGTCGGCCAACTCCTGCGCCATCTCCCGCGTAGCCTCTAGCCGTTCCTCGGCCGATAGCTCATGCGGCAAGGCAACCTCGAACTCACGCGCAACGCGGGCGTCCTTCCGCTTCTCGGCAAACTCGGCGGCGTTCCACAAGTCCGACCGATCCCGCGCCCAATCGGCGTTGACGCCTTCCGGCAAGACGATCTCCGCATGTTCCACGCCCTGCTTGGCGGTGTAGTCATGCGTGATCCCGTCGCGCTCATTGGTCAGCCTCTCCCCGGCACGATAAGCCATTGAGGCGACGGCGCTACGGCCCGACGCCCGCGAAACTGGCTTCATGCTGAAATGGTAGATCGCCAAGCAACAAGCTCCGATGCCGTTTCTGCACTTCCCGCCAGCCTCTAAGCTGGCGGCGCACTGAGTTGCGTAGCAACTCGTAAGTGCGCCCTTCTCAACTCAATCGCTTCGCTCTTTCGTCGCTCAGTGTGGCGCTTGCGGCAAGGTCGATGCAATGAACTGAGGCCCGGATTGTGCTGCAAAATCGTCGAAAATTCAAGGTAGCGCATAATCGTGTTTGGTGACGCTGCTTGCATCGGATAGACTACGGCTAAAATTGGGAGTGCAGACCGATGGCAATAGACAGCGCCGGAACACTTGCGTTGCTGATCGACGGCGACAATGCCACGCCGAAAATCATAACCGGGCTGCTGGCTGAGATTGCCAACTATGGCACCGCCAGCGTCAAGCGCATCTATGGCGATTGGACCAAGCCGAACCTCAACGGCTGGAAAGAGTGCCTGCTGGAACACTCGATTCAGCCGGTCCAGCAGTTCGCCTATACGACCGGGAAGAACGCCACTGACGGCGCGATGATTATCGACGCGATGGACTTGCTCTATACCGGCCGCTTCTCCGGTTTCTGCATCGTCTCAAGTGATAGCGACTTTGCCCGCCTGGCCGCGCGCATCCGTGAGCAAGGCGTCATCGTCTATGGGTTCGGGGAGCGCAAGACGCCCCGCCCCTTCATCACCGCTTGCGACAAGTTCGTCTATTTCGACGTGCTCAACACGGCCGGGGAACAGAAGGAAGCGGAAGCCGTCGCCGCGCCTAAAGCGGCCGCCGCCAAGCCTGCACCGGCGAAAGCGGCACTCGATCGCGCTGCCCTCGACATGCTGGCGAAAGCTGTCACCGCCTCGGCCGACGAAGACGGCCGCGCCAATCTGGCCCGCGTCGGCGCGCACCTGGCGAAACAATCGCCGGATTTCGACGCCCGCAACTATGGCTTTCCCCGTCTCTCCGATCTGGTCGAGGCGTCGGGCATTGTCGAGGTCGAGCGCATTGGCGAAAATCCGAAAATCATCATGGTTCGCCTCAAGGGCGGACCAGCACCTCGCCCCGCTAGATAGAAAGAAATGACACATGGCGCGCAAAACGATCGAACAGCGGTTGGCCGAGCTGGATGCGCAGCGCGCCACCCTCAAGGCCCGGCTCGGCAAACAGGAGCGCGCCCACGATACCCGCCGCAAGGTGCTGCTCGGCGCGCTCGTTCTGCATCGCCTCGAAAGCGGCAAGGATGAGGAATTTTCCCGACGCCTCCGCGAATGGCTCAAGCGCGAGCTGCCCGACTTCCTGACGCGCCCCGGCGATAAGGAACTCTTTGCCGATCTGATCGCCAGCGCGCCGGCCAGGGAGACGACAGACAGCGCCGGGGGGGCCGCCTCATGAATCAGGCGACGTTAGCCTGGGCCGCGTTCAAGAACATGCTGCGCGCCGCCGCGCGTGATCCGGTATGGGCTATTTCCAGCATCCTCATGTCGCCCTTCCGGGCTGGCCGCTATCTGCTGCAAGTCGGCTTCTTCGTCTTTCTGGTCACGCTGATGCTCGCCGTTGCGGCCAATGGGATTCCGCAAGAATGGTGGATCGCTAGAACGATTGCCGGCTTGCTCCTGCTGCTGTTCTTCCTGGTCCTCGTTTTCCGTGTCCTCACCAATCCCCTCATTGAGCATTTCGGGGACATGGAAGGGGAAACCCACGGCTCGGCCCGCTTCGCCACCGACAAGGAAACCGCCGCCCTCGCCCGCGCCGATACCGGCCTGCTGATCGGCCGCGACGGCAAAACCGGAAAGCTCCTGCGCTATGACGGCCCGGCCCATCTGCTGACGATGGCACCGACGCGCACCGGCAAGGGCGTGGGAACCATCATCCCCAACCTGCTCACGGCCGACCGCTCCGTGATCTGCATCGACCCCAAGGGCGAAAATGCCAGGATTGCCGGCCGCGCCCGCCAGACCTTCGGCCCGGTCCACGTCCTCGACCCCTTCGGCGTCACCGGCCAGCCCTCGGCCGCCTTCAATCCCCTCGACCAGCTCGACCCGGCCGGCCTCGATGTCGCGGAAGATGCCAGCACCTTGGCCGACGCGCTCGTGTTCGATGAACCGGGCATGGCCGGGGAAGCGCATTGGAACGAGGAAGCCAAGGCGCTCATTGCCGGCCTGATCCTCCATATTGCAGCCAGCGAGCCGCGCGACAGGCGAAACCTCGCCACCCTGCGCGAAGCCCTCACCCTCGCCCCTGAAGCCTTCGCGGCGCTCCTGAAGGACATGCAGGCGTCAACGGCCGCCGGCGGCCTGATCGCCCGCGCCGCTAACCGCCACCTCGGCAAATCCGACCGGGAAGCGGCCGGCGTCCTCTCGGCCGCGCAGCGCCATACCCATTTCCTCGACAGCCCGCGCATGGTCGCGGTCCTCGGCGGCTCCGATTTCCGCTTTGCCGATCTCAAGCGCCGCAACGCCTCGGTGTTCCTCGTCCTGCCGCCCGATCGGCTCGCCACCTATTCCCGATGGCTGCGCCTGCTCGTCTCGCAAAGCCTGATCGACATGGCCCGCGATCCCGTCAAGCCGGCCGCCCCGGTCCTCTACCTGCTGGATGAGTTCGCCGCCCTCGGCCACCTCGCCCCCGTCGAGCGCGCAATGGGCCTCATGGCCGGCTACGGCGTCCAGCTCTGGCCGATCTTGCAGGACGTTCACCAGCTCCGCGCCACCTACGGGCAACGCGCCGGCACCTTCCTGTCAAACGCCGGCGTTTTGCAGGTGTTCGGCGTCAACGATCACGATAGCGCCCGCCTCGTCTCCGATCTGCTCGGCCAGGGAACCGTTGTGTTCCAGACCATGAGCCGGGCGCTCGATTCCGAAAAATCCGGCCTCTCCTACGGCGAGCAACACACGGCCCGGCCGCTGCTGACCCCTGATGAGGTCCGCAACCTGCCTGCACATGCCGAATTGCTGTTCCTCGCCGGGCAACGGCCGATCGTCGCCGGAAAGCTCGCCTATTACGCCGATGCAGAATTTCGGGGGCTGTATGATGCGCCCTGATCGCTCTAACGCCCTTCGGGCGAAGCGGACCCGGCGCTTTAGCGCCGGGACATTGTTACGAACGGCCCTCCGGCTCTCTACGGCGCTATTGGGGAGCGCGTTCGCCTCCGGGCCGGCGCGGCTCGCGCCGCGATCTACCTGACGACCTAGTGCAAGCTCTGGACCACGGCCGCGACGGTAGCCCCCCGGCCGGCCCGCTCTCATCATCTAGGACTTTGAGTAGCAACGGAACAGAAAACTCACATAAGCGGCCGAGGTGAGCATTCTGACACGGCGTCAGCGCCGGCGATCCAGCTCCTTGATCGTTGATCTGTGGAATTTGAGGTGATGCTTCATCAACCTGATGTCGTGAAGATAGTCCTGCTCCGGCCGGAATTCATAATCCAGATCGATATGGAAGTGGTTGCGGGTAAAGCACTCGACCAGATTGATGCCGTCCCAGGTGCTGATGACCTGTTCGAGGCTTTTCGCCATATGATGTAAGGGCGAACCAGGCTCGTTTTCATCCCTCATCTTATGAAGGCGCAAATGGATGTGCTGCAGCATGTCGGTCCGCATGTAGCTGTTCAAAAGCATGAGCGAGTGGGCCGGTGTCTTCGGCACGGCAAAGCCCATTTTGTCTTCCGGCGGCAGGTCCGAAAAATTCGAGCAGTGGTCGGTGTCGGTCATCGCAACAAACCCGGGTTT
>NZ_AEPN01000048.1:0-8314 GCF_000185925.1 Paracoccus sp. TRP
CATGCGGCAAAAGATCGCCGCGTGTTTTGCCGGCTCCCCCGCACCTGCGGGGATAGACCATCATGCGGCAAAAGATCGCCGCGTGTTTTGCCGGCTCCCCCCCACCCGCGGGGATAGACCACTGTGTCCCTGCCGGACGACGCAGATGATGCTGGCTCCCCCGCACCTGCGGGGATAGACCACTGTGTCCCTGCTGGACGACGCAGATGATGCTGGCTCCCCCGCACCTGCGGGGATAGACCCCCTGACGCGGCGGGCTTGCGGCTCGTTGGCAGGGCTTTCCCGCACCTGCGGGGATAGACCCCATTCCCGGCAGTGATCGTGGTCGCGGAAGCCGGCTCCCCCGCACCTGCGGGGATAGACCCTGCGCTGATGATAGCTCTCATGGCCGCAGATCGGCTCCCCCGCACCTGCGGGGATAGACCCGGGTCAGGGGCTGCCGCCGCTGGTTGTCGTCTGGCTCCCCCGCACCTGCTGCTGGTTCTCACTCGGTTCGGCACTCGGTTGCGTACAACTTCGGCACCCGGTTGCATGACATTCGGCGCCAGTAGCTCCAGAAGTGCCGGTCTCAGAGCCAGCGAAGGCGAGAAGCGCGGAGACCTCAACTATCGCAGCGGTTCTCGCCTTCGCTGTTACTGCCAGTGACGGAGACAAAAAGGGCGGAAAGCGGTCATTCGCTGCGCCGGTCGTGGAGGTCAGCTACCGGTCACTGGGTTAAGCTGATCGTGCCGGACAGTAAGCTTGCAGTTGCGTGACGAAGCAACACGGTGGATTGTGGCTGCAATGTCACCGCCCCGAACGACGTGCTTACGATCCATTGCAAGCAAATGATGCATGAATTGTAGATAGGGAAATAGCGCTAGTGCGATCCGAAGAACAGTACTTTCAAGAGTTGATGGAAGTTTGCCGAGCTCCTGGCTTTGCTCATGCGATCGCGATGTTCTGTTTCCGGGACAATTGGATCGGCTTCAAAGATCAGATGACCGGAAAGTTGCTTGCTGACAAGAAAACACCGGAGCGTCTAATAAGAACTGAGATCGCGTCGTTGATCGGCGGCCTGCTCGGAGGCGCAGGTTCGACTGAACTCCCAGATCAAGCGGTGATGGTGAATTATCTAGAGCAAGCAGAACGCTTGCTTGAAGAAATTCATCAATGCATGGTCGCAGACGCTTTCTCTGACTTGAAGGCGCATAGATCACCCCTTTCTACTGGAGAGGCAATCAGAGAAGCAGCGTTTTATGCGACCGAAAGCGCATATGCATTCCAGTACAAAGACTTCGCGGAAGTTCGCTACCAGCAGGATGAGCAATGGCTGGCAGTCAACGTGGGCTTCACGCTGAAAGACGCCAAGTTAATCGCCGATGCAATCGTTGATATCCAATCAAAAAAAGCGATGGATCACCTCGCAAATCTGAGGAAGGCTGACCCTACGCTTTGGACGATGCTGCCGGCATTCGAGCTGGTACCGGAAGAAGTGAGTGGTGCTTCGGGTTTGCCCATAGAAACTGTTAAGAGGTTCTTCGCCGCATTCTCATGTGATGTCAAAAATGAAAATGCGAACTTTCGATCAGTAACGGACTTCAATATTACTTCGGCAAAGCCCATCGTCCTCTTGGAAGGACAGTATTTTCTCTTTCAGTACGTCAGCCTTATGGAAGCGATTTATGAGTGTCCGGCTCACTGGATGTACCAAGACGCGGCATATAGAGCGGCGGCATCCCAAAATAAGGGCCACTTCACAGAGGCCATGACCTTCGATTTCCTAAAAAGGATTTTCGGCGAGGAGTATGTCTTCCAGAACTTGGACCTTTACAAAGGCGTGAACAAAGTCGGCGAAATAGATGTTTACGTATCGTTTGGTGAGGTTGGGATCATCTGTCAGTGCAAGTCACAAAAGCTTACGGTCGCCTCCCGGAGCGGCAACTTAGTCAGAATCAAGAAAGACTTCCAGCTCGCAATTCAGGAGGCATATGATCAGTGCCGGGTGTGTTTTGATGGGCTTCTAGATCCGGATGTAATTGTAAAGGACGCTGTCGGAAATGTCGTGGACTTGCAGAGACCAGAGCGTGTCTTCCCGATTACGGTTATTTCAGATCACTTTCCGGCACTGAGCATTCAAGTTCGGCAGTTCCTGGCAATCAATACTGCTGAAGGCTTTGAAAAACCGCTTTGCGTCGATCTATTCACCTTGGACGTGATATCGGAGCTGGTCCCCTCTCCCATTCGGGTCTTAGCCTACCTAGAGCGCCGTTCCTTATACTACGATAGGATAATGACGACTAACGAATTGGGGGTGCTTGGGTATTTCCTGAGAGTGAACCTTTGGCTCGAAAGTGAAAATGATTTCTTGAACCTAGATGACAGTCTGGCGAGCGATATTGATTCCGCCATGATCGTGCGGCGGGAAGGTCTTCCCGGCAAAGATACTCCCGAAGGACTGCTGACGCGTTTCAAAGATACTTTTGTCGGCCATGTGATCGATGATGTTGATAGAAATCCGAACGCGCTCTGTGTTGAATTGGGGCTGTCTCTACTGGAGATGGGAGAGGATGGGATCAACGATGTTGAGGCGTTGGTCTCACGGATGTCGGCACGAGGACGGGGTGACGTAACGCTACCTATGGAAAATCGTTCGTCAGGCCTGACCATCCACTGCAACTCTGATCCCCAATACATTGCAGAGCCTTCTCTGCGAAAGCACATGGTGCGTCGCAAGTATCATCAGAAGGCCGACAAATGGTTGGGTCTCAATGTTGATCCATCGACCAAGCTGGTACGTTTCGGCGCATATGTGCGGCAGAAGCACGTATTCGACTATGAACTGGAAGCATTGATGGCTTCAGCGCCGCCCTTGGTGAAAACCAAGGATGTCTTGCGAGGAGCGGCACGGCGAAAAGTTGGGCGGAACGAGAAATGTCCGTGCGGAAGCGGCAAAAAGTACAAGCATTGCTGCGGCAAGGGCTAGACTCTGGACTTCGATAAAGTGCGGGACCGGACGCAATGGCTGTCGCCCTTCGCGCCTTGAGCATACGGTGGCGCCACCTTCGGCGCGTTGGTAGCTAAATGGCTGACCCCGGCCATCCGTCGCCCCCGGCCCGAAAGTCTGGAAAGGGCCGATCTTCTCCTCTAACCATGTCACGCGGCCCGTTCCCGCAGGGCTTCATACAGCCGCCCTGGCCCCATCAGTGCCGCTTTCAGCCCGGCCTGAATCGCCGGAGATTCCAGTGCCTGACGACTCATCGCCGAATGTGCGTCCAGGGCGTCGATGACAGCATCCATGATTGCCGCTTTCAGCAACGGCGAGTTGTCGAATTGCTCCTTCTGGTTGCTGCCGGCCTGCTGGGAAAGCGTTTCGTTTTCCACCAGCTTGCCCTTGATCGCCATGGCATAAGAAAGCTGGTCGTTGTCCGTCACGCCGGTGAACAGATCGTTCATCCTGGCAAGGATCTCGGACAGCAGAGCCTTTTCCTTGTCTTGCACTTCCGCCGAGCCGGATTCGCTCATGGGCTTCAGCTTTTCAGCCGCGCTGCCCAAAGTCAGGTCCGTTTTATCCTTCGCTGTCAGCTTGTGGTGCGTCAACTCCACCTTGCTCAGGTCCACACCCTCTCGCTCGCGGCCGAAATCCAGTAGCGGGATAAGGCGACGGTAGAAAATGCTGCGCGCCTCGATGGCGGTCGAACCATAGTCGAAGATCTGCGACAGGAAGGCATAAAGCCGCAGGAAGGCGCCCATGTTGGCCTTGAACACGGCCAGGGCATCCTGCGTCTGTTTGGCGGCAAGCGCCGCTCGGTCATCGCCAGCGGCACGGGCCGCGATCTCGGCATCCTTCGCCGCGCGGAAGGATTTCAGCAGTCGATCCGCCACCGGCTCGATGGCGGCGGACAGACTGGCGTGGTTCGCTCTGGGATCCAGCTCCGCCCGAACCAGGCGATCCACCTCGAAATCGTCGTAATAGCCAAGCGCATCCAGCTTTGCGCGCAGATCCAGCACCTGATCCGGGTCGGTGACCGCCTCCAGCTCGGCCGTCTCGTAATAGGTGCGGAAGGCGGTCAGGATGTCTTCGGCGCTGTTGGCGAAATCGAGGATATAGGTCGTATCCTTGGTGATCCCACCCGAGGACCACGCCCGGTTCAGCCGCGAAAGCGTCTGCACTGCCTGGATGCCCGCCAGCCGACGATCAACATACATGCCGCACAAAAGCGGCTGGTCAAAGCCGGTCTGGAACTTGTTTGCCACGATCAGCACATGGAACTCCGGCCCCTTGAAGCTTTCGCGGATATCGCCGCGCAAGCCGGGGTTCAGCACCTTCGACGATTCGGTAAACGGCTCCGGGCCGCTGTCGGGGTCGTTCACCTCGCCGGAAAAGGCAACCAGCGTGCCAAGGCCATAGCCCTTTTCCTTGATGTATTTCTGCATGGTGATCTGCCAGCGGACGGCCTCCTTGCGGCTTTCCACCACCACCATCGCCTTGGCGCGCCCACCCAGTAGCGGCATCACCATCGAGCGGTAATGCTCCACCACGATCGCCACCTTCTGCGCGATATTCCAGGGATGCAGCTTCACCCATTGCATCAGTGCCTTTTGCGCCGTGCTGCGCTCGACCTCGCGGTCGTCCATTTCCGCGCCGCCGTTTGCCAGTTTGAACGCCAGCGCATAGGGCGTGTAGTTCTTCAGCACGTCGAGGATGAATCTCTCCTCGATGGCCTGCCGCATCGAATAGACGTGGAACGGTGCGGGCAGATTGCCCGGCCCGACAGGGGCAGCCGGATCGGGGCGGCGGCCGAACAGTTCCATCGTCTTGGCCTTGGGGGTCGCGGTGAAGGCGATGAAGCTAATCCCCGAAGATCCCGCCTTGGCGGCCATATTCGCGGCCAGCACGTCTTCGGCGCTGATCTCGCCGCCATCCTGCAATTCGGCCAGTTCCTCGGCCGACAGCACCTGCTTCAGCTTGGACGCCGCCTCACCGGTCTGGCTGGAATGGGCTTCATCGGCGATCACCGCGAACCGCTTGCCGCTGGTCGCCGCCAGATCCTGCACCGCCTTCAGCGCAAAGGGAAAGGTCTGAATGGTGCAGACGACGATCTTCTTGCCGCCCGCCAGCGCCTCGGCAAGTTGGCCGCTTTTCGCCCCCGATTCATTGGTGATCGTCGCCACCACGCCGGTCGTGCGCTCGAATGCGAAGATTGCCTCCTGCAACTGCGTGTCGATCACGTTGCGATCCGACACCACGACGACCGACGAAAATATCTTCTCGTCCTGCGCGTCATGCAGGTCGGCCAGCAGATGCGCCGTCCAGGCGATGGAGTTGGTCTTGCCCGACCCCGCCGAATGCTGGATCAGGTATTTCCCGCCCGGACCCTCGTCCAGCACCGCCGCCCGCAGTTTGCGGGTCGCATCAAGCTGGTGGAAACGCGGGAAGATCATGCCGGTCAGTTGCTTCTTCGCATCCCGCATGCCGACCATGTAGCGGCCGAGGATTTCCAGCCAGCTTTCGCGCGACCATATCTCCTCCCACAGATAGGCGGTGCGATGACCGTTTGGGTTGACCGGATTGCCCGCCGCGCCGTGATCGCCCTTGTTGAAGGGCAGAAAGCGCGTATCCGGACCGGCCAGCCGCGTGGTCATCATCACCTCGCGGTCGCTGACGGCGAAATGCACCAGCGCGCCGCCGGGAAAGGACAGCAGCGGCTCGGGGCTCGCGCCCTTTTCCTGCGGCTTGCGGTCGAAACGGTATTGATCGACGGCATCCTGAACGTTCTGGGTGAAATCGGTCTTCAGCTCGACCGTCGCCACCGGAATGCCGTTCAGGAACAGCACCAGATCGAGGCAATTTCCATTCACTTCGGAATAGCGCAACTGGCGGATGATGCGCAGGCGGTTGGCCTGATAGCGCGCGATGATGTCGGGGTTCGTGCCCATGGCGGGGCGGAACTGGGTCAGCGCCAGAGGGACGCGCAGACCCACAACCTCGATCCCGCGCCGCAGCACGTCCAGCGTGCCGCGGGTGTTCAACTGCTTGCGTAGCCGCTCAAAGATCGCGGCCTCGCCGTGCTTGGCCGTTGCCTCGGCCCAGGCTTTGGGCTGAGTGTCCTGAAACCACGCCACCAGATCGGCGGGGAAAATCGCACGGGCGCGGTCATAGGCGGCGGCATCGCCGGGGGCATAGAGCCAGCCATGCGCCGCCAGATGGTCGCAGATTACATCCTCGAAGCCGATTTCCTTATGCGTGGCCATCAGGGGAACAGCCTCCCGGTCTGCGTTTGGGGTCCGGTGCCATCCGGAACGATATTCTGCCGCTCCATCCAGTCGAGCCAAGTGCCGAGTTCGTCCGCCGTGAACTTCCTGGACTTCTCCGGATGCCAGTTTTCCAGCACTTCGCGAATGATGTCGGCGCGATCAGGGGTTCGACCGTCGATCAGGAAATCGTTCCAGGCAGCATAGAGCGTAGCAACGGCCTCGATCCCGTTCTTGGTGAGGCTGCCAAGCTGGTTACTCAGATAGTCGAACCGTTCCATCCGATCCCCGAGTGCTGACGCAAGCTCCGCGTGTAAGGCGGCTGCGTCCCCCAGAAACTCATATTGAACACGGGAGCCCGGACCGCCTTCCTGCCGAACCCGAACTAGCCCGGCAGCCTCAAGGTCAGTCTCAACCCGGCTCTGCAAGTCGCGATCAAGAGGACCAGCCGCTTGCCGTTCATAGTCACCGCCAATTTCGGGGGCGTTGGCGCAGGCTTGCGTCATGAAGAGAAACTTTTGAACCATCATCCGGCCAAAGCCGAGATGTTGGCCATGACGCGCTATTATCACGCCCGCGACCATTGCGCTGACGTGCAAGGATTGCGGAGCTTGGGCCGGAACCTTGGCTAGCTCGCGAACGTCGATCTTGCCCGTCACCGCTGCGGAGATAAGGGCCGCACGGCGTTCCTGCAAAAGGGTGATGGCAGAGGTGGCGGTTTCGGTTAGGGTGTCGAGTTGGGCGGTAATTCGAGAAAGATAGGCCGCAATCTCACGTTGCTCATCCAGAGGTGGGCAAGATACCAAAATATCTTTGGCGGCGGACACATTGAAATGTAGCTGAATAGCCCCGCCAGAGCCTTCCGAAAACTGTCGCAATGCCGGATCAGAGGTCAAAAACCATACCAGATATTCGCTGTCCAACTGTGCCGATCTACGAACAATGATCAGGTCAATGCAGTTTGCCCCATCAAACTCCTGAGGGACCACGGCACATGTTCCGGGTTGTCCGGTTCTTACAGCTACAACATCTCCATGGCGCAACATCGACTTTGACATCAGTTCGTTGGCATTGTCGCTGATGTAAACCATGTTATCACCAGATATGCGGCCGGGACGAACATTCAGAGAACGAAGCGCCGGAACCCCACTTTCGACATAATATTTCGATGGTTCAACCACGATGCCTACCGTGATTTCAGGGGACTTCCGCTTCAACGGCACCACCTCCCATCCCTCGGGAATATCCCCGAGCCAGTCGACGCCCGAGGGTTTGAGGCGGGCGGAGGGGTTCAGGCCGCGGGTGACGGCGTGGCTGATGGTGGCCTGACGCTTCTCGGCCAGAAGCGCGATCAGGCGGCGCTGTTCCTCGATCATCCCGTCGATCTTCGCCGTCTCCCGGTCGAGGAAGGTGACAATTTGAGTGATGGCGCCGTCGGAGGGAGGAAGCGCAATCCTGATCTTTTCAACTTGATGCGACGATAAATGCTTCACCGTAGTCGAGTAGGTAACGTCATTTATTCTTTTCAAGGGGAATGGAAGGCAGTACTCTATAAACCTTGTAAGGGTGTCTGATCCGGCCCTGACGCAACACATTCGTTGGTTAAGCAGCGCTGGGCCATCCCCTAACCAGCGGCCAACGTTGAAATCGCCATCCATTCCAATAAGCACATCCGAATTGCTGATGATTGCCTGTTCAATGGCGTGGCCGTCAAAGCGCGCTTCCGACTCTGTCTGATTCAGATCGCGGATGCGGACGAGGGGTAGGCCCACCGTGGAATTGAACGATGCTGAGTTGAACGGATAACCGTTAATAATCGAGGCGACCGCCTTGACCGGCATGACCTCCCATCCCTCCGGCACCACTCCCAGCCACTCAACCCCAGAGTCCTTATACGCCAGATAGGGCTTCATGCCGTCAGCCCCTTCAGCATCTGCTGAATCCGCGCCGTCACCTGCGCCAGATCGGCGTCAATCTCGGCCAGCGGGCGGGGCGGTTCGAAGACGTAGAAATGCCGGTTGAAGGGGATCTCATAGCCGATCTTCGTCTTGTCTGTTGATTTCCGTCGAGACGTGACCCG
>NZ_AEPN01000047.1:0-811 GCF_000185925.1 Paracoccus sp. TRP
CCACCACCGGACCCGTTGCCGGCTCCCCCGCACCTGCGGGGATAGACCCCAACCCGCGCCGCCACCACCGGACCCGTTGCCGGCTCCCCCGCACCTGCGGGGGTAGACCCCAACCCGCGCCGCCACCACCGGACCCGTTGCCGGCTCCCCCGCCCCTGCGGGGGTAGACCCCAACCCGCGCCGCCACCACCGGACCCGTTGCCGGCTCCCCCGCACCTGCGGGGATAGACCCTGATGGTGCAGCTGACCGCGACCAACCCGGCGGGCTCCCCCGCACCTGCGGGGATAGAAACTGATGGTGCAGCCGCAGCCGGGGCCATAGGCGGGCTCCCCCGCACCTGCGGGGATAGACCCACGACCTATGAGGTCCGCGCCCGGCTGCTATCGGCTCCCCCGCACCTGCGGGGATAGAGCCACGACCTATGAGGTCCGCGCCCGGCTGCTATCGGCTCCCCCGCCCCTGCGGGGATAGACGGGGATAGACCCGCGGTGGATGCGTCGGTATGGATCAGGCCAAAGGCTCCCCCGCACCTGCGGGGATAGAGCCACGACCTATGAGGTCCGCGCCCGGCTGCTATCGGCTCCCCCGCACCTGCGGGGATAGACCCCGGGGTTGTCGGCTATGCGATTAAACTCGACGGGCTCCCCCGCACCTGCGGGGATAGACCCCCGACCTATGAGGTCCGCGCCCGGCTGCTATCGGCTCCCCCCCCCCCCCGCGGGTCTATCCCCGCAGGTGCGGGGATAGACCCGAGTTCTTCTGACATTTGGGGGTTCTCCTTTCGGCTCCCCCGCACCTGCGGGGATAGAC
>NZ_AEPN01000046.1:0-377 GCF_000185925.1 Paracoccus sp. TRP
CTGGTCGGGTCCGCCAATATGGCTCCCCCGCACCTGCGGGGATAGACCCGGCGGGGTTGAGCTCCATCCCGAAGCTACAGAGGCTCCCCCGCACCTGCGGGGATAGACCCCCCAAATCCCGGCCCCCGGCACCGACGAGGCCGGCTCCCCCGCACCTGCGGGGATAGACCCCGATTGCATAGACTCCATCCCGAAGCTACAGAGGCTCCCCCCCCCCCGCGGGGGGGGGGGAGCCATATTGGCGGACCCGACCAGGATGCTGCCCCCCCCCCCCCCCGGGGGGGGGGCCCCCCCCCCCCCCCGATGGCTCCCCCGCACCTGCGGGGATAGACCCTGGATTTCCAGCGGCACGTCATCGGTGCGGTAGGCTCCCCCGC
>NZ_AEPN01000045.1:0-11598 GCF_000185925.1 Paracoccus sp. TRP
TCACGTCTCGACGGAAATCAACAGTCTTGCCCACCTGGCGCGGCCCCAGCAGGGCAACGGCGGGGCTGTCGTCCAGCAGGGACTTCACGGTCTCGGTGATACGGCGCTCGATCAACATCCTTGCAATTATGGAGATTAGTTCCCGATTTGCAAGGTTAATTGGGGACTATGTTCCTATCCGCTGCCGGGCTGACTTCAAGGAGCCTAGCTGCCGGACGGCCCGCTGCATGTCTTCGGGCTTGTGCATGACAACCAACGGTGCAGCGCAAGCGCAGCCAAGCCGGGTTGGAGATGGAAGACTTCTAGTCGATGGCAGCTTGCAGGGTGCCGCCCGTTGGGCGGCCGCAAACCGCATTCCGCCCCAGCCTCGTGGGGGCGGTCGGAATGTGGTTTGCGCGCAGCCTGACCCCGGCCCGCTCGCATCACAACGGGCCGTAGGGACGGGGTCAGGCGAATTCGTTTTCCCAGCAGGCCATCATCCAGCGCTCATCGCTGTCGGGCAGGTCGATGCCGTAGAATTCCAGCACCTGGGTCAGGTCGTAGATGCGCTCTTCCTGTTCCGGCTCGGTCAGCGCGGCCCACCAATTGCGTGCCTTGACCTCATCCGGCTCGAAGATCGATGCGGGCAGTTCGCCTTTGAACGGTTGCGGGGGCATTATTTGTCTCCTGTCATTTGTCGCTGGGTCATATCCAGCGCTGCCGCTGATCCGGCGAGGCGGTGGCGGTGGCCCGTGCCTCGCCTGGCCCATTTCTTGGGCGGGAGCCCCCCGATCAGCGCGTGAGGTTCCTGCCCTCAGCCCTTGTAACGGGAAGCGTCTGGAGGTTCCGGGAGATATCGCAGGGCTGCCAATGCCATCTCCGCATTCACGCCTGCCGGCAGATCGACGGTATCTCCCTCAGCGATATGCATCAGCCGTGCCCGTAGCGTATTCCAGCTGAGGGGGCGGCCGGTCGTCATCTTTGCCATCACGACCCGCCCGATGGTGAACGCAACCATGTCCGGGTTGTTCAGGTAGTCAGGCCCTTTGCGCCGATATCCGTTGGTTGCGTGCATGGTCCCGTGGGAGGTCATCACTTGCCTCCCGTCATCCATGGCCGGATCGCGTCCAGAGCCGCCGCCGATCCGGCGAGGCTGAAGCGGTGGCGCTTGCCGCCGAAGCCAATCTCGACCCATTCTGCCTGCCGGACATTTTGGACGAAGAGGTTGGTCGCGCCCATGCCGGCCGTGTCGAAATTGCTCAGCAGGATGTCGCCACCGGCAGCCACGAAATCCAGCTTCTCGCCATTCGAGAACAGGATGCTGACCCGCTCGCCCGCCTCGGCGTTGCGGCCGTCCAGCGTCACGCTGACGCGGCAGTTGTTGAAGTCGCAGGTGCCGTTGGCGTCGAGGTCGTTCATCTGGTCGGTGCGGGTGATCCAGATCTCGTTGCCGCGCACCCGGCGCGGGCTCACATCGCCGGTCTCGTTGGTGAAGGTCCAGTATTCGGCGCCGCCCTCGACGGAGGCCTCGAAATACCAGCCGGCGGCGAAGGCGGGGCTGGCAAGGGCGATCAGCGCGGCGGTGAACAGGTGTTTCATGATTCCAGATCCTCCGGGGGGATGTCGATGCCGGCATCGACCAGCGCCTGTGCGATCAACTGGCTCATGGTGATGTCGCGCCGCAGCGCCTCGATCCGCAGGGACTTGTGCGCCTCGGCGCTGAGGCAGATCGAGGTGCGCTTCGGACCGGCGGCTGGTTTCCGCTTCGTGGCTCTCATCGATACCAACCCTCCTGCATCCGGGGGATCACGTAGCGCAGGAACAGGCCGACACCGCCAGCGAACAGCATGAACGGCGAAAGGAACAGGAAGGCGATCAAGCCGTCGAATGCCGTCGTTTGGTCATCGACCGATGCAACCCAAGTGCCAAAGACTATGCCGGCAAGAACGAAGAATGCGGCCACGCCGAGCATGAAGGTCGATGCCTGGCGCCAGCTTTCGACCGAGCGGCCCCACACACCGCGGATCGCCCCGCAGGCAGGGCAGGTGGAGGCCTCGGCATGGATCTCGGTCATGCAATGCGGACATTGTTGGGGCATCGGCTGGTCCTGAAAATAAAGATGCAAACACGTCCGGCACGAAATAACCTAAAATGGGATAACGCTCAAGTGCCACTATCCGAATTCCGGATTTATCTGGAGTTCAAGGATGGGCCGAACCCTGCGCAGCCCTGGTCATCTGGCCTTGATGGCTGCCCTTAAGCAGGCCCGCCTGGATGCAGGGCTGACGCAGACCGAGCTGGCAGAGCGCCTGAAGCGGCCGCAGTCCTTTGTGGCGAAGTACGAGAACGGCGAGCGGCGAATCGAGGTGGTGGAACTAGTCGAAATAGCTACAGCGATGGGATCAGACCCTCGCGATATCGTTCAAATCGTGAGAGAAGCCGACGGGCGCTGATACAGGCGCGCAGATTTCCGACGCGGTCGGCATTGCAGGCGGGTGGACGCGATGGGCGGAAAGTTGTCTAGCAGCACTGCAGCATAGTACCCGCAGAAACACATTGAACATGATCATTCGTGCGGACCGCAGCGAGATATCAGCCAGACTAGCCGTGAGGGAGGAGAGCAGCCCGATGGCAGTACGGCACGGCTGGCGCCTCAGAATCACAGCACGGGATCCTGTAGGATGCCTCGGAATCCCGACGTGACCATTTATTCGGAATACCGCAGGGTAGGTATTTCGCTTGGCCTGCAAGAGAATCCCAAACCGGCGCTTCGGACGATAGCGGCGGGCCTTTCGACAGTATTGAGAGTTATTTGAATTTCTCACGCCTTTACTGCGGATCAGGCCAGGTTGAAGTTTTTCCGAGACACGTAGAATTTTCCGTGCCACAGATAGGCTGCGAAATGTCTTGGTCTCCAGAGCGTGAACGATTGATGCAAGCAGAACGGGCTGGTCCGATCTGGGGAGCAGCTTGGGGCAAGTTCAGCCCCATCTTGGGGCATCATCATCTTGGGCATCATTGCGCCGATGTCGCAGCGGTCTTCCAATTGCTTCTGTCGCGTCGCCCCTATCGCCTGAAGGCTGAGGCGGCACTTGGACGTATACTAAACCCGACCGAGATCGGCTGCCTCACCGCGCTGGCCTTCCTGCATGACATCGGCAAGCTCGCTCCGGGCTTTCAAGCCAAGATCTGGCCCAGAAAGGGTCACCTGGCGACAATCGGGCACCTCGAAGCCGGGTGGCTCTGGGCGGAAGCGCCGAGCGGAGACGGGCCGGGCGCGAGCTGGCACCATGTGCTGGCCGCCTGGCCCGAGTTGGAGCAGTGGTTTTCCATGATTCTGTCGCATCACGGGCGACCGACGAGCCATCCGGGGTCGGGGAGGGTTGCCGCCACCTTTCCCACAGTCGCGAGCTATGATTGGCAAATGGAGCATCGCCGGATCGGGGCGGCTTTCGAGGCATGGTTTCCCGATCTGGACAAGGCGAGACCGCCCCCTGCTGAGCCGGCTTTTGTGCATTTCATCTGCGGTCTTTTGACCCTTGCGGACTGGATTGCCTCCGACAACCGCGCCTTCCCCTACGAGCCTCGCCTGCGCGACGATTATTGGCAGACCGCACTGCTGCGCGCGGAGACACGCATTGCCGAGATCGGCCTGGCCGCGGATATCCTTACGCTTTCGGGGCCACCGGGTTGGGAGCTGATCTCGAAGGATCATCCCCGGCCGCGGCCTGCACAACTGGCGATCGGTGGTTTGACGACGGACGAACGGCTCGTTCTTCTGGAGGCCGAGACGGGAGCGGGCAAGACCGAGGCGGCGCTCTGGCGCTTTGCCGCACTTCTGGCCGCGGGAGAGGTCGAGGCGCTCTATTTCGCCGTGCCGACAAGAGCGGCGGCGCGACAGTTGCAGCGCCGGGTCAATGCCGCACTGGCGCTTATGTTCAAGCCTGTGCCCGAGGCGCTGCTGGCGATCCCCGGACAAGTGGTGGCGGGCGAGGCGAAGGGTCGGCGCCTGCCTGACTTCTCGGTCCTGTGGGACGATGGCAAAGCGCGGCCGAGCCGGTGGGCGGCCGAGCATTCCGCTCGCTATCTCGCGGCGCCGATCGCCATCGGTACGGTGGATCAGGTCGCTCTCGGCGGGCTACAGGTGAAATACGCCCATCTGCGCGGCACCGCCCTGTCGCGCGCGCTGCTGGTCATCGACGAAGTTCATGCCTCCGACCCCTATATGAGCGAGGTCCAGCGACGGATGGCGCGCGACCATCTGGCCTTGGGCGGCCATGTTCTATTGATGTCCGCGACTCTGGGGGCGTCCGCGCGCTGCCGATGGTTCGGAACGGGGATCGCCGCGCTGCCCGAGGAGGCGGCCCGACCCTATCCAGCCGTCTGGACGGCGGCCGGCATCGAGCCGGTCGAGCGCGAAGCGCGTGCGGACAAGGCCGTGGAGATGCGTGCGCATCTGGGCTGGACCGGGGCAGATGCGGCCGATCTTGCCCTTGCCGCCGCGCGGCGGGGAGCGCGGGTGCTGGTGATCCGCAACACGGTGGGGCGGGCGCAGGAAACGTTCGCCGCCGTACAGGCCGAAGCGCCGGAACTGCTGTTGCAGATACGGGGCATTCCGACGCTTCACCACAGTCGCTTTGCGGCCGAGGACCGGGCCTTGCTGGATAGCGCGGTGGAGGGGGCCCTGGGCGCCAAGGGGTCGCTGGGCGGTCGGGTCGTCATCGGGACGCAGACGCTCGAACAGTCCCTGGACATCGATGCGGATCTCTTGATCACTGATCTTTGCCCAATGGATGTGCTGCTGCAGCGGATCGGGCGCCTGCACCGCCACAAGCGCGCGCGTCCCGCAGGGTTCGAAATGGCGCGTGCCGTTGTGCTTTGCCCGCCGGGCGGCCTCGATCCGCTGGTGCAGCGGGCCGATAACGGTCTAGGCGCCTATGCGGCGGGTCCGAGCCTCTCGGGCGTCTATGTCGATGTGCCCGGTCTTGCCGCAACGCTGGATCAGATCACAGGACAACCAGTCTGGCATATTCCCGAAATGAACCGCGTGCTTGTGGAAGCTGCGACCCATCCCGAGGCCTTGGCACGGATCGCCGAGGCCCGGGGCTGGCAGGCTTACCACCAGCGCCTGCACGGCAAGACACTGGCCGAGATGGGCGCGGCGGATCTCGTGATCCTCGACCGCCAGGCGCCGCTGATCTCGTTCCCCGATGACGAGAAGATCCGCACCCGGCTGGGCGAGGAGGGCGCTATGCTGGCCCTCCCCGATGGCACGCCCGGAGCCTTCGGCCTGCCGGTGCGCAACCTGACGCTGCCCGCGCATTGGTCGAAAGGGTTGACCGGCGAGGAGACGGTCGAACTGCTGGCCACCGCGCCACTGCGGATCGGCGTCGGCGGCAAGATGTTCGGCTATGACTCGGCGGGGCTAACGATTCTTGCAACGGAGCCTTGACAGCTAAGGCTGCAGCTCTCATCCTTGAAGGTGTAGATAACTGTTTCTCTGACGTTTATCGCTTATGAGGAGCTTCATACCGATGAGACGTCTCATTGAGGCTGGTACGCGCTTCCTGGCGGGCAGAAAGCGGCGTCCCAATGGCGACCGGGTCACAGGGGTCGATCTCGGGCTGGTATTCTCCTTCGAAGTGTCCCGCTTCGGCGGGAATAGACCCTGCTTGTCTGAGGTTGAAGCCGCAGGCCAAGTGCATTCCCCAAAACTCTTGGGGCGTTGCGCTCGATGAGCAGCAACCTTCTCACCGAGCCGCTTATCTCGACAGACCGGGGATCGCATAGCCTCCCCGGTCTGTTCGCCGCCATGTCCCGGGGCGAGGTCGCGGCCTTCCCTGCGCTGCGTCCGCATCAGCGCCCCGCCTGGCACATGTTCTGCGTGCAGCTTGCGGTTCTGGCGCTAGATGCTGCGGGCCTGCGCGATCTGCCCGAGGATGAGGACAACTGGCGCCGCGCGCTGCGGGTGCTGACCCCGGATTTCGCCGATGACGCACCCTGGCATCTGATCCAGACCGACCGCAAGCACCCCGCCTTCCTGCAACCGCCCGATCCCGGCGGGGAGAAATGGACGCCGGTCGCCACGCCCGATGCGCTCGATATGCTCATCACCTCGCGCAATCACGACATCAAGCGCGAGATCGCCCGCGAGCCGGAGCCGCAGGACTGGATCTTCGCCCTCGTCAGCTTGCAGACGATGGAGGGCTATGGAGGCAAAGACAGTTACGGCATCGCTCGGATGAACGGCGGTTCCTCATCGCGGGCGATGATCGCGCTGGCGCCCGCGCGCGAAGGATCTGTCGAGGTCGATCCCTCGGCTTGGTGGGCGCGAGATCTGCGCACGCTTCTCACCCGGCGCAGTGGCATTGCCGGGCTGACCCTTCTCTGGCTTTATCCTTGGGGCGACGGGCCAGGCCTCGATCTGGACCGGCTCGACCCCATGTTCATCGAGGTCTGCCGCCGTATCCGCCTGTCGCAGGCGGGAGATCGGATCACGGCCGAGCGCAGCACCTCGAAGGCTGCGCGTGTGGCCGCCAAGGAAGCCAAGGGCAATACCGGCGACCCCTGGGCGCCGTTGCACAAGACCGAGAACAAGAGCTTCACCCTTGGCGAGCAGGACTGGAGCCATGAGGTGCTGGTGCGGCTGCTCTATGGCGGCGACTGGAAAGTTCCCGATCTGGCTCTGCCGCAGCCGGGGGAAGAGGCCGCGCCGCTGGTTCTGATCGCCGAAGCCTTTGCCCGAGGCAATTCCAAGACCGACGGTTTCCGCTCGCGCCTCGTGCCGGTGCCGAAGGCGATGGTCAAGGCGGGGCTGTTTGGCACGAAGCCAGTTTCGGTCGCTGCCGAAGTGCAGGAAGATATCGACGCGATAGAAACCGCGCTGCGCGACGGCCTATCCCTGATCGCGGCCGAGGGCGATCGCAAGAAGCGCGGCAAGCCGCATTATGCCCGCGCCCAACCCGCGCGTGATGCCTATCGCCATGCGGTGGATCAGTTGTTCTTCCCGGAACTCTGGCTGCGAGCATCCGCGAAGGTGGATGCCGATTTCACCCTGATGCGCCGCGAGTTCCTGACGGCGCTTGCCGCGATCGCTCGCAGAGAATTCGACATCGCCAGCAGCGCCATCCCTTGCGCCAGTCTGTTCCGTCCCCGCGCCGAGGCCCGTAGCCGGGACGCTTTGGAGCGGGGCATCGCCAAGGTGTTGCAGCCCTTCCAGCAACAGGACGCACAGGATGCCTGACATGCCCACAGATACGCCCGAAGCCAAGCATGCAGCCAGACCTGAGGACAGGCTCGCCCGCTGCGCCCTGTCGATCGCCGCCGCTCTGGCTGCGACCGATCCGGGTGGCAAGGCCGAGGCCCGGCGGATGGACGGGGCCGGTGCCCCTGTTTTCTGGCGGCAGGTCGCGCGCCTGCAACTTTCATCGGCCGAGGAACCCGTCTGGCTGGCTTATACCCGCATGGTGGCGCTTCTGACCCCGGCCAGCGCCACCACATCGGTCCATGATGCCAAGCGCCCGTTGGGTACGGTTCTGCACGAGGCCGGGGTGTCCGAACAGCGGCTGGCCCGGCTCCTCGCCCTGCGCGGTCCGGCCCGGCTGGAGGCGCTGGAGCGGATCATCCGCGGCATTGCCCGCAAACACCCCCCGCTTGATCTCATCAGCCTCGCCCGCGCCGCTTTCGAATGTGACCGCAATGATATTGCCCGCAGCTATTACCGCGCCCTAGACAGATCCCAGATCGAAGAGACCCAGAATGCCTGATCCCCGCTTCCTGCAAATCCATTTCCTTGCTCCCTATACCGCAGCGCTCCTGAACCGCGACGATGCCGGGCTGGCCAAGCGGCTGCCCTATGGTGGCACGCTGCGCACCCGCGTCAGTTCGCAATGCCTCAAACGGCACTGGCGCCTTGCCGACGACCCCCATGCACTCATCCGGATCGCAGGCGCGACTGATGCTTTCCGCTCGCGCGAGACCATCGACCGCAAGGTTCTGGCCGATCTGACAGAGGTTGATGAAGCCGTCCTGAAACCGATCCGCGAGGCGCTGCTGGTCGCCGTCTATGGCGATAAGGGTGCGGACAAGAAGTCCCGCCAGACCCTGTTGCTGGGCGAGGTGGAGGTGGCCTATCTGGCCACCGAGGCGAAGCGGCTGGCCGCCGAAGCGGCGGGCGACGGGAAAGCGGCACAGGAGATCGCCAAGGACTGGCTGAAGACTCACAAGGCCAATCTGAAGGCCCTGAGCGAGGGCGCCAAGATGCCGGGCGGCTTGACCGGAGCCTTGTTCGGCCGCATGGTCACCTCGGACCCGCGCGCCAATATCGATGCGCCGGTCCATGTTGCCCATGCCTTCACCGTCCACGCTGAAGAGGCCGAAAGCGACTATTTCATCGCGGCCGACGATCTGGCGCGGGAAGAGGATACCGGCGCCGACACCATTCAGGAGACCGAACTGACCTCGGGGCTGTTCTACGGCTATGTCGTTGTCGACATTCCCGGGCTGATCGCCAATCTCGGCGGCGATGCCGCGCTTGCGGGCGAGGTGCTGCACAATCTGCTCTATCTGATCGCAGAAGTGTCGCCCGGGGCCAAGCTTGGCTCGACCGCCCCGTATTCCCGTGCCTCCTTCCTGCTGGTCGAGGCGGGCGACCGCCAGCCCCGCACGCTGGCGGAAGCCTTCCGCGATGCCTGCGCCGCCAGCACGGCCCCGGCTGTCGCCCAGCTCACGGCGCATCTCGCGGCGCTGGATGCCGCCTATGCCACGGGCGAGACACGCCGGGTGATGACGCTGGCCAATGCCGATGTGCCGGGCGCAGAGCGGGGTTCCCTTGCCGATCTAGCGGGCTTCGTGCGCACGCTGCCCGCGCAGCTTTCGGAAAGCGCGGCATGATGCACCGCTGGCTGCATCTGCGCCTGACCGCCCCGCTCTTGGCCTTCGGCGGCGTTGCGGTCGATCAGGTTGGGCCGACGCGGGATTTCCCCTCCGCCTCGGCGCTGACCGGCCTTCTGGCCAACGCGCTCGGGCTGCGGCGCGAGGACTGGCAGGCGCATCAGACCCTGCAAGACAGGCTGATCTTCGGCGCCGTGAATGCCCGGCAGGGCCGCCCGCTGACCGACAACCAAAATGCCAAGCTGGAAGCTAATGATCGCGGCTGGACCACCTGGGGCAGTCCCGATCAGCGTGCCGGTGCGAGCTATGACAGCCCGCACCGCCGCCGCCGTGACTATCTGGCCGATCACGATTGCCATGTCGTGCTGCGTCTTGCCGACGACGCGGCGCCGGATCTCGACCATCTCGCCGCGGCGCTCGACCGCCCGGCCCGACCGCTGTTTCTGGGCCGCAAGCCCTGCCTGCCTAGCGGCCCTTTGCTGCAGGGGCTGCTCACGGCGGATACGGCTCGTGCCGCATTGACGGCGACCGGCCAGACCGGAGACGCGCTCTGGCCCGCTGAGGAAGGCTGTGGCACGATGACAGATCTTGCGGATCTGCGGATCTGGCGCAATGGCTATCATGCCGGCAGCCGCCGGGTCGGTCTGGGGCGCATCACATGAGCCTGCATCTCGTCGAACTCCCAGTCGATCTGCGGCAACTCCATCTCTGGGCCGGTGCCCGACAAGCGTGGGGGCGCGGATCGGATGAGGGACTTACCCTGCATCACCTGCTGGGCGAGGTCTTCGGCCCGGGCGTCTTGCAACCTTTCCGCCTGATGGTTGCCCCCGGCGCCAGGCAGGGCACGCTGCTTGCCTATGCCGACCATGATGCCGATGCCCTGCGCCAGAGCGCCGGAATCAGCCAGACCCCCTCGGACGCCGCGGCCATCCGCCTAGATCGCCTGCGCTCGATCCCCCGGCCGGGCACGGCCTGGCGACCGGGGCAGCGCATCGGCTTCGATCTGCGGATGCGCCCTGTGGTGCGGCTGGCGTCGCCGCTGTCCGGCCAAACTAAAGACGGCCAGCCGCTCATCTTCCGAAAAGGGGCCGAGGTGGATGCCTTCCTCGCCCGCGCCCTGCGCGGCGAGGAGGTGACGCGCGAGGCGGTCTATCTGGACTGGCTGGCCGCGCGGCTGCTCCCCGGCGCCGAGCTTGAACGGGAAACCAGCCGTCTGGCGAGCTTTCGCCGCGAGATTGCCGTCCGGGACGGACGCAGAATCGAGGGGCCCGACGTGACAGTGCTTGGCACATTGACCGTCACTGACGCTGCGGCCTTTGCCCGGCTGCTGGCAAGTGGCGTCGGGCGCCACCGCAGCTATGGCTATGGCATGCTGCTGCTGCGGCCGCCGCAAAGGCCGCGCTGATGCTCAAGGGCAGGCTCGGACTCGACAGCGCCAAGGTGCCTCATGCCGACCGGGCAGGCTGCCTCTACCTCGCGCGCGGGGCGTTAACCGCACGCGATGGCACGCTGGCCTTCCTGCAAGGGAAAAGCACCGAGGTGGATGCGCTGCAACCGGGCGATTATGCCATCCCGCTGCAAGGCGTGTCGATCATCCTGCTCGGCCCGGGCTCGACGGTCAGCCATGACGCGCTGCGGCTCCTGGCCCATGCCCGCACCGCCCTTGCCGCCGTTGGTGAGGATGGGGTGCGCTTTTATACCGCGCCGCCAATAATCCCCGACCGCTCGGGCCTTGCCCGGCTTCAAGCGCGGATCTGGGCCGATGACGATCTTCGGATCATGACGGCCCGGCGCATGTATGCCGTCCGTCTGGGCGAGATTTTGCCTCATGGCGAGCTTGATGTCCTGCGCGGGATCGAGGGGGCGCGGATGAAACAGACCTATGCCTTGCATGCGCAGCGCATAGGCATCGACTGGCGGGGCCGACGCTATGACCGCGGCGATCCGATGAGGGCCGACCTGCCCAATCAGGCGCTGAATCATGCCGCCTCGGCCGTCGAGGCCGCCGCCGCCATCGCCGTCTGCGCAACCGCCACCATTCCCCAACTCGGCTTTATCCACGAGGATCCGGGCCAGAGCTTCGTTCTGGACATCGCCGATCTCTGGCGCGATCCGGTAACGATCCCTTGCGCCTTCAAAGCGGCCAGGATCGCCCTTGACCGGCCCGGCGAGAATATTGAACGCCTCGCCCGGCGCCTGACCGGAGAGACGATCGCCCGGAAGGGCGTGATCCCGGCGATGATCGAGCGGATCAAGGCGCTGATCGAGGGGCGCGATCCCTGATGCCACTGACGATGATCGTGACCCGTGATGTCGAGGCGCGCTATCGCGGGTTTCTCACCTCGGTGATGCTGGAGATTGCGCCAGGCGTCTATGTCGCCCCCGACATGTCGGCCGGCGTGCGCGGACGGGTCTGGTCGGTGATGACCGACTGGTGGACGGCGCTCGGCCGTGGCTCGCTGACCATGGTCTGGCGAGACACCGGCGCGACCGGGAATCTGAGGATCGAGACCTTGGGCGAACCGCCCAAGGAGATCGTCGACGCAGATGGGGTTTTACTCGTCAAGCGTGTGTAACAGTAAAAACACTCGCGCGTATGCTTTTTGACATCGCTGGAAATTCAATATATTGGGCAAGAGAGGCTCCCCCGCACCTGCGGGGATAGACCCGGCGGGGTTGAGATGGGCCATGGGCGCAGGCTGGCTCCCCCGCACCTGCGGGGATAGA
>NZ_AEPN01000044.1:0-22115 GCF_000185925.1 Paracoccus sp. TRP
TCATCCACCACCCTGAGGCGGCGGCTGGAGACGGCTCTGACCCGAGAGCGTGGCAAGGATCACATCTTGGCAAAACATGCGAACAGCCCACGTAAGGCGAAAAGCCGGGCTGAAAATGAGAAAGATGGATGCCGCGACCTCGAAATGAGCAAGGGCGCTATGGCAGACACGCAGCAATCCTTCGATCTCTGCACGTCTTCAGAAGACAGCCGGCAGTTGCTTGCGGACGCGAGAAAAGGCCCCCGCCTGTGTCCGGGTGACAGGTGGAATCGGCCCGCAAAACTGGATACCGGACGGACAGAGAGGACAAAGCCATGTGCTCCTCCACCGTGCTGATCCCGTATCCCTTGGCGGTATCGGCTGCAACCGGCCACTGTTCGCAACGGCCCCGGCAATGGCCCGCATTATGGTCGATCGCAGGGACCGACCTGTGGCGGTTGTCAGTGCTGTTGCTGCCCCTTCATCCCCAATACACCGCCCGTACGAAGCTGCGGCAATAGGACGAACCGGGGACAAGCCGGGCAGCGCCCTTTCTTTCCCTGATGGCGCGGCATAGTCTGACCCGCGAATCCGCATGGGCGACAGCCCCGTCATCACCCACAAGAAAGGAGATCTCATGGCGGTCAGTCCTCCTGTCTGTGAATTTGGTGCCAAGGCGCCCGCCTTCACCCTGCCCGATCCCGATGGGCGCATGGTCTCATGGGCCGATATCGCGGGGCCGCGCGGGACGCTGGTGATGTTCATCTGCAATCACTGCCCCTATGTGCAGGCCGTCATCGACCGCATCCGGCGCGATGCAGCAGATCTGCAAAAACTGGGCATCGGAGTCGTTGCGATCTCGGCGAATGATGTCAGCCAGTATCCCGAGGACTCGCCCGGGAAGATGAAGGCGATGGCCAAGGAGCACGGCTTTACCTTCCCCTACCTCTATGACGAAAGTCAGGAGGTTGCGCGCGCTTATGGCGCTGAATGCACCCCTGATTTCTTCGGCTACAATGCGGCCGGAGAGCTGCAATATCGCGGCCGGCTCGATGCCTCGGGCCGCAATCCTGCGCCCCCCGACGTAAGGCGCGAACTTTTTGAGGCCATGGTGCAGATTGCAGAAACCGGTCAGGGCCCGCGCGAGCAGGTCGCCTCGATGGGCTGCTCGATCAAATGGAAGGTGTGAATGAACGTTTGTCTTGCCCCCCGCCCGGTTATCTTTGACCTCGACGGCACGCTGATCGACAGTGTTCCCGACATTCATGCCTGTGTGAACGCGGTCCTGCGCCTGCATGACATCCGGCCGCTGACACTGGATCAGGTGCGCGGCTTTGTCGGCGGCGGCGTCGATCTCCTCTGGCAAAAGATCTCGGGCGCGACGGGCTTGCCGCGCGAGGCGCATCGCGACCTCGTCGCCTCATTCATGACCCGCTATCACGGCGCAACCAACCTGACCCGGCTTTATCCCCATGTGACCGAGGCGCTGGGAGTGCTGGCTGATCGCGGCTATCCTTTGGGGATCTGCACCAACAAACCGCTTGGCCCCACACAAAAGGTGCTTGACCACTTTGGCATCGCCCAGCTTTTCCGCGTGGTGATTGGCGGCGACTCGCTGCCCCAGCGCAAACCCGACCCCGCACCGCTGCGCGCGGCATTCGCGGCGCTTGGTGCCGACTCCGAACAGCCACGCGGCGTCTATGTCGGCGACAGTGAATTCGACGAGGAATGCGCCCGCAATACCGGCGTTCCGTTCCTTTTGTTCACGCGCGGTTACCGCAAGACCCCGGTCGAGCAGATGACCCATCAGGCTGCCTTCGACGATTTCGCGACCCTGCCCCTGCTTGTCGAAGAGGCGGCCGCCATCGCCTGACATCCTGGTTCATGCGACGCTTGACAGTCGGGCGAAACAGGACGATCCGTCCTTCATGGCGCCTCGCGGCGCAACCATAGCCGCCCAATCGAAATCAGGGAGCCCCGCATGGACCTGCGACAACTGACCCCCGATCTTGCCGTCTCGGCCCAGATCCAACCCGAGGATCTGCCCGCTCTGGCCGAGGCCGGGTTCCGTGTGCTGATCAACAACCGCCCCGACCAGGAAGTCGGACCGGACGAGGATCACGAGGCGATGCGTGCCGCAGCCGAGGCCGCAGGGCTTGCCTATCATTATAACCCCTTCGTTCCCGGCCAGATCACACCCGAAATGATCGCGGCACAGGCCGAGGCGCTGGCCACCCCCGGACCGAAACTTGCCTATTGTCGCTCGGGCAACCGCTCGACCGTCCTGTGGGCCCTGTCGCGCGCAGGCCAGGAACCAGTCGAGGATCTGCTGACCACGGCGGCCAAGGCGGGGTACGATATCTCGGGCATCCGGCCGCTGATCGAATCCCTCGCAAAACAAGAGGTCTAGGCGGCGACGGCCGGAACCTTTTTTACTTGCGGCGGGTTTTTTCAAAGACACCGTCCATCAACGGGATGGGGCATCTAACGGTCACCCAAGGGAGGGGAAACCGCCATGAACTCGATCATCTATCTTGTCGGCCTTGTCGTCGTGGTGCTGTTTATTCTCGGGCTTCTGGGACTGCGCTGACGTCGATTGGCGCTGGTGTTTTGCGGCACTCTGCGCTACCGGGGGCGCAAATTCTGACAAAGGCCCCCAATGGACATCCGCAATATCGCGATCATCGCCCACGTTGACCACGGCAAGACCACGCTGGTCGACCAGCTCCTGAAGCAGTCGGGCAGCTTCCGCGAAAATCAGGCCGTGGCCGAACGCGCGATGGACAGCAACGACATCGAGCGCGAGCGTGGCATCACCATCCTTGCCAAGGCCACTTCGGTCGAGTGGAAGGGCACGCGCATCAATATCGTCGACACCCCCGGTCACGCCGATTTCGGCGGCGAGGTCGAACGCATCCTCGGCATGGTTGACGGCGTCTGTCTGCTGGTCGACGCTGCCGAAGGCCCGATGCCGCAGACGAAATTCGTGACCTCCAAGGCGCTGGCACTGGGGTTGCGGCCGATCGTCGTGCTGAACAAGGTCGACAAACCGGCCGCCGATCCTGACAAGGCGCTGGATGAGGTTTTTGACCTCTTCGCCAACCTCGGCGCAAGCGACGAACAACTCGACTTTCCGCATCTTTATGCCTCGGGCATCGGCGGTTGGGCGGATGAAGCCCTCGACGGGCCGCGCAAGGACATGTCGGCGCTGTTCGATCTCATCCTGCGTCATGTCCAGCCGCCCAAGCAGATCTCGCGCACGGACGAGCCGTTCCAGATGCTGGCGACGACGCTTGGCGCCGACCCGTTCATCGGCCGCATCCTGACCGGTCGGGTCGAGGCCGGCCGTGCACGTGCAGGCGACACTGTCAAGGCGCTGTCGCGCGACGGCCAGCGCATCGAACAGTTCCGCATTTCAAAGGTTCTGGCCTTCCGTGGCCTGACCCAGCAACCGATTGATGAGGCGGTCGCGGGCGATATCGTAACCATCGCCGGCATGTCCAAGGCAACCGTGGCAGACACGCTTTGCGCACCCGAGGTCGATGCCCCCCTGCCCGCCCAGCCGATCGACCCGCCGACGATCAGCGTCACCTTCGGCATCAACGACAGCCCGCTGGCTGGCCGCGATGGCAACAAGGTCCAGTCGCGCGTCATCCGCGAACGGCTGATGAAAGAGGCCGAATCAAACGTCGCAATCCGTGTCGAAGATACCCCGGGCGGCGAGGCTTTCATCGTCTCGGGCCGCGGCGAATTGCAGATGGGCGTTCTGATCGAAAACATGCGCCGCGAAGGGTTCGAGCTTTCGATCTCGCGCCCCCGCGTCATTTTCCAGGAAGAAGACGGCCAGCGGCTTGAACCGATCGAGGAAGTCATCATTGATGTTGATGACGACTACACCGGCGTCGTGATCGAAAAACTTACCGGCGACCGCAAGGGCGACATGGTCGACATGCGCCCGGCAGGCCATGGCAAGACCCGCATCGTCGCACATGTGCCGTCGCGCGGGCTTATCGGCTATCATGGCGAGTTCATGACCGACACGCGCGGCAATGGCGTACTGAACCGCATCTTCCACGGCTGGGCGCCATGGAAAGGCCCGATCCAGGGCCGCCGTCAGGGCGTGCTCGTCTCGATGGAAGACGGGGTCTCGGTCGCCTACGCGCTGTGGAACCTCGAAGAACGCGGCAAGCTCTTCATCGGCGCACAAGAACAGGTCTATCAGGGCATGGTCATCGGCGAGCATTCGCGCGACAACGACCTTGAGGTGAACCCGCTCAAGGGCAAGAAGCTCACGAACATCCGCGCCGCCGGCTCGGATGAGGCGGTGCGGCTGACGCCCCCCGTGCGGATGTCGCTCGAAGAGGCCATCGCCTATATCGACGACGACGAACTGGTTGAGGTCACGCCGAAAAGCATCCGTTTGCGCAAACGCTACCTCGATCCTCACGAGCGCAAGCGCCAGGCCCGCGCCGAAGGCTGAGAAAATAGTCTCCTGCAAAATCAGAATACAGGCTTCCGCAATAGCGGAAGTCTGTTAAGTTTCCAGATGCGTGGCGTCAGGAGCAAACGATGGAACGCCCAGGCAACCTCTATCAAAAACTGATTTTTGCAGCACAGTCATTTCTTGAAGAAACCGGCCGCATGCCTGCCGATGCAGGCGAGCTGGCCCGGCACATTGATATGGATGAGGGGGAGATCCTTGAGGTCTTTCCCTCAGTTCAGGACCTGCACGAAGGTCTCGTCTACCACGCCGTGACACTGCTTAATGACCGACAGAATCGCGACCTGGCAGACGCCAATATCACCGACCCAATCGAACAGCTGAACTGCTTTCTGCAGAGCTATCTTGACTGGGCCGACGAAAACCCGGTGTTTTTCGAGGTCATGGCCAGGGGGCTCAGCAGTCCGATCAAACCCGACGGCACGCTTCAACGTTACACCTTGTCGATGCGCGATCTCTGCCTACGCAAACTGCGCGAGGCACAGCAGCTCGGCATCCTGTCTGCGGATCTGGATATCGAAACCGCAGTGATGATGATGCACTACCTCGTCAAAGGCACAAACATGGTCTTTGCGACCCGCAGCATTGATCCATGGCTAAAATGTGACCCTCGCCCTTTCCGCGAACTGTCAGGGCACATCTTTTCCGAATTCATGCGCTACATGACCCAAGCCAACGCGCCGGCGAGTACCGAAAACGCGTAGGCCAAGGATCAATCTCAGATCTGGCGTTCGGGCAGGTTCACCACCAGCCCGTCCAGTTCAGGCGTCACCTTGATCTGGCAGGTCAGGCGCGAACGCACCGGATCAGGCTGCCAGGCAAAGTCAAGCATATCCTCTTCCATCGGATCCTTGGCCGGCAGGCGGTCTACCCATTCCGCTGCAACATAGACATGGCAGGTCGAACAGGCACAGGCCCCACCGCAATCCGCATCAATCCCCGGAACGCCATTGTCACGCGCTCCTTCCATGACAGTCATGCCGGGCTTGACGTCGATTTCATGGACGGTGCCGTTGTGCTCGATATAGGTGATCTTCGCCATGGGTGCCTTCCTTGGTTTTCCCTGCGCAAATAGGTCATCGCGCCAGCAGAGAAAAGCCCCAGATCGACGCACCCAGATGATTGAGCACAACCCCCGCTTCTTTCGTGCCCAAGTATCCCGGGGGATGAGGAGCGGCAGCGACGAAGGGGGCAGAGCCCCCTTACCTCACGCCTTGCGCAGCGCGATCACCGCATTCAGCCCGCCAAAGGCAAAGGCATTCGACAACACCGCCTCAACCTTCGCCTCGCGCGCCTCGTTCGGAACCACATCCAGCGCACATTCCGGATCCGGCTCCTCATAGCCGATCGTCGGCGCGATCACCCCGTCGCGCAGCGCCATGATGCAGGCCAGCAGCTCGACCGCTCCCGTCCCGCCAATCAGATGACCATGCATCGACTTGGTCGACGAGATCATCAGCCGGTCGGCATGATGACCAAAAGCATGGGCAACCGCCGCGCATTCGGTCTTGTCATTGGCAGCAGTGCCGGTGCCATGGGCATTGATATAGCCGATCTCGTCGGGCCGTATATGCGCATCCAGCATTGCACCGGCAATGGTACGCTGCGCACCGATAGCTGAAGGCATGACGATGTCATGCGCATCGGCCGACATAGCAAAACCCACCACTTCGGCAAGGATATCAGCACCACGCGCAACCGCGTGTTCCCAATCCTCAAAAACGAATATCCCGGCGCCTTCGCCCTGCACCATACCGTTGCGGGTGGCCGAAAAGGGCCGGCAGGCGTCCTTGGACATCACGCGCAGACCTTCCCAGGCCTTGACGCCGCCAAAGCACAGCATCGCCTCGGACCCGCCGGTCAGCATCACCGTCGCCGCACCCGAGCGCACCATGTTAAAGGCAAGCCCCATCGCGTGGTTCGAGCTGGCACAGGCAGTCGCAACAGTAAAGCTGGGCCCCAGCAGCCCGTACTCCATGCTCAGATGCGAACATGCCGCATTGTTCATCAGCTTGGGGACGACAAAGGGGTGAACGCGGTTCTTACCCTCTTCGTAAACGGTGCGGTAATTTTCGTCCCAGGTGTTCATGCCGCCCGCCGCGGTACCAAGAACCACGCCAGATTGCGTGCCCAGCTCACCCTCGAAAATCAGGCCGGACTGCGCCACCGCCTCACGCGCGGCCAGCAGCGTGAACTGGGTGAACTTATCGTAAAGAACGATCTGCTGACGGTTGAAATAGGTCTCTGGCTCCCAGTCGCGGACCTGACCGCCGATGCGGATCGCCAGCCGCTCGACATCGCGGAACTCCAACGGGCCGATGCCGCAGCGCCCTTCCCGCATGGCCTCAAGCGTTGAGGGCACGTCGCGTCCCAGCGCATTGATGGTGCCCATGCCCGTGATCGCAACGCGGCGCATCCCATTGGCATGGCGGCCCATGATGACGCGGCCCAACATGGCACGCGCCAGCTTGGTGGCGGTCTTGACCTTTCCCTTGACCTTACCGGCCTTGCGTTCGGACTTGGGCTGCTTTTCGCCCTTGATCTTTTTGGCGCTCATGCCTTTTCGGCAACCAGTTTTTCCACGGCGTCGATGATGGCGCCAAGGCTGGAAATGTCGAAGTCCGACTTTTCGGGTTCATTGGCGTTAAAAGGCACCGAGATGTCGAAGGCTTCCTCGATAGCAAAGATGGATTCGACCAGCCCAAGACTGTCGATACCGATTTCCTCCGGCGACATTTCAGGCTTCAGCTCGGACGGGTCCAGCATCGCCTGTTCTGCGATGATCTGGATGATGCGCTCGCGGATTTCTGTCATCTCGGCCTCCGTTCTGTCCCGGTCAGGGACGATTACCTGCGGAAATGCTATCCCGCGCCGCCCTTGTCGAGCAGTTTCTTAACAGTTTCACGAAGCTCGGCCACTTGCGCATAGAGTCGCGGCAAACGGCGGATGTTCTTTTGCGCCTCAACATGGGTTTCCATCTTTACCGCGGGACTACCCAGCAGCACGCGACCGGCGGGAGCATTGGTAAAGATCTTGGTCGCTCCGCCCGCAATCACATCGTCACCGACAAAGATATTGTCCGAGACACCGACCTGCCCGCCCAAGACCACGCGGTTGCCGATCCGGGCCGAGCCCGCGATACCGACAAGGCCGCATAGCAGGCAATCCTCGCCCACGATGCAGTTATGGCCGATCTGGACAAGGTTATCGATCTTGGTGCCGCGCCCGACACGGGTCGCGCGGATAGTGCCGCGATCCACGGTCGAATTGGCCCCGATCTCGACATCATCGCCGATCTCGACCCCGCCCAGAGAATGAATGCGGGTCCAGTGCTGCTGGCGAATCTCGTTTCTCGCGCCAAGGGTCTCGCGGATTTCCTCCACCCCCGATTTCTCGGGCGTGACAAAGGAAAACCCGTCTCCGCCCAGCGAAACGCCAGGGTTCAGGATCACCCGGTCGCCAAGGGTGACACCATGGGCAATACGCACACCGGGATGAATCAACACATCGCGGCCGATCACCGTATCGGCCCCGATCGAAACATGAGACGCGATGCGTGCCCCAGCGCCGATCCGCACACGTGGGCCAATCACCACAAAGGGCCCGATAGCCGCGCCCTCGCCCAGTTCGGCGGTCGGGTCGATCACCGCAGTGGGATGGATGCCGGGTGCGATCCCCGGACCGGGGTCAAAGGCACGGGTCAGCCCGGCCATGGCAAGGCGCGGTCGCGCGACCAGAATCGCTGCGCGCAGACCCAGCGCCTCGGGGTCCGAGCTGTCGGCCAAAAGCGCCATGCCACCGGGGGCAAGCTTTGCGGCATAAGCCTCGGTCGTGGCAAGCGCGATCTGATCTTCACGCGCCTGCCCGGCCTCGGCCGCTCCACGGACGATCAGGCTTCCATCACCCCACAGGCGGGCATCAAGGGCGCGGGCCAGTTCCGAGATGGTCAGTGTCATGCGGAGACTCCCCCTTGGTTGGGTTCATCTATTCATCCATGGCAGCAGAATCCAGCCCGGCCTTGACCAGCGCCGCATGGATCAGCGCATCACGGCCATAGATGTCGGGGAAACGATGGATCTGCCCGGTTTCATCCGGGAAAGCGGTGAAATAGACCAGATGCACAGGCAACGGAGGCCTGATGTTCAGATAGGTCTCGCGCCCTGAACGCAGCGCCTTGTCAAAGACCGCCGCCGGATCGGCGACCTGTCCGCGCAGCAGTTCATGTGCAAGATCAATCGGCCGTCCGACACGGATGCAGCCATGCGAATAGGCCCGGCTCGACTGATTGAAAAGATGCCGGGTCGGGGTGTCGTGCAGGTAAATGTTCCACGGGTTGGGGAACATGAACTTGACCTGACCCAAGGCATTGTCGTCGCTGGGCTTTTGCCGCATGCGATAGGGAAAGGTCTTGGCGGTGTATTGACGGAAATCGATGCGGTCGCGCGGGATCACGTTCCCCGCCCCGTCCACCACATCAAGATGGCTGACCGCGTTACGATTCGCCTGCAACCGGGGCAGATACTCTTTGACGGTGATCGAGCGCGGAACGTTCCAGCGCGGATTGACCACCATATATTTCATCGTCTCGGTGAATTCGGGCGTCTCGAAATCAGGCTTGGCTTTGCCGATTACGACGCGGGTCTCAAAGATCTCTTGCCCGGCCTCATAGATGCGGGCGTTGAATTCGGGCAGGTTTACCCAAACGTGGCGGGCATTGAGGTCATGGCCGTACATCCAGCGCATCCGCTCAAGCGCGGCCAGGATCGGGGCCGCCTCGGCCCCCGGGCCACGGTTGATCCGCGCTACGGTCCGCGGGCCGGCCACCCCGTCAGCCGGCAAACCGGCCGCCTGCTGAAAACCGGCGACGGCTTGCGTCAAAGGGGCATCAAAGGTCAGCGGGCTGCCGGCTGGCACAGCCGCAAATCCGACCGAAGCCAGACGCACCCGCAAGGCGGCGATGGCTGGGTCGCTCATCCCCTCGCGCCACAGTCCTTCGGGCACCTGCGGCGCATCAGAAGGGGCGACCAGCCGCGATTGCTTCGACAACGCCTTGCGCAGCGCCTCGTAACGGGGGTCTTGCGAAGGCAATGCGGCCAGCATCGCCGCCGGATCGGCGCTGGTCGCAAACTCACGCAGCAGATCGCCCGGGCGCGGACGCAGAACCTCACGCTTGATTCCCGGCTCAACCCTGGCCGGATCAAGGATACCGCCGGTGATGTCGTGGCTCCAATCGGCAAAGACACGGGCAAAGCGGATCTCTTCCTCAGCGGTATCAACCCCCTCACGGTCCAGCTGCCGCAAGAGCTGCGCCCGATAGCGCGAAGGCGGCAATCCGTGCGAGGCAGCCTCGTCAATAGCCGCGATCAGGGCCGCGCGGCGTACGGCGCCCTCCGGCTCCGAAAACAACGGTTTCAACCCGTTCGTCCCATAGAAATCGGCCAGCCCCGGATAGGCAGCCGCCTGCCGGGCAAGCAGCATCTCTTGTTCCGAGAAGGTCAGCCGCGGCGCGGGCAACGCTGCTACGGGTGCGGTTTCCAGCGCCTGGGCAATCGCAAGACGGGGCACAGCCGTCAGAACAGCACCCAGAACGGTCGCGACAACCGTTGCGCGAATCAATCCGGAGAGACGCACCCGACACATCCTTTCCCTAGTGTTGGAAATCTTCGCACCAGCCTGTTTTACGGTCCAGCGAGCCGCGACGTTTTCCCTGATCAATGATGCAGCGCAAGCACAGCCATGCAGAAACGTGGAATCGGGTTCCATCGGGACTTTCATTCGGCGGATTCTTGCCGAGAATGGCAAGTATCCGCCGCGCCCTGAATCAAACGCTTCCCTCGGGTCGCGCGCTGGTGACATATTCTTCACAGGTTCCGGCTAAACCGGGGCAGCCGTTCAAACAGGCGGCAAAACAACGAAAGCAGGACAGGCGATCTGACATGACGTTTGAATCTATCTCGCGTCGGGGCATCCTAGGTGTCTTCGCGGCGACGACGGTGGCAGCAGCGCCGGTTATGGCCAATGCCTTCGGACTTTTGCGTGGCGCTGGCGACATCCGCCGCATCCGCATGTACTCGGGGCGTACGGGCGAAAGCCTCGACACGGTCTATTGGGTCGATGGCAAGTATATCCGGGACGCTCTCAATGAAATCAATATCTTCATGCGCGACTGGCGGACCGGTCAGGTGATCGGAATCGACCCGCGCACCGTTGATATCGCTGCAGCCTCGCACCGTCTGCTGCAAACCAACGAACCCTACATGATGTTGTCGGGCTACCGCTCGCCCAAGACCAATGCGATGCTGCGTTCGCGTTCGTCCGGCGTTGCCCGGAACTCGCTGCATATGGTCGGCAAGGCTGCAGACCTGCGGCTGAAATCGCGTTCGGTTTCCCAAATGTACAAGGCTGCTTCTGCCTGCCAGGCAGGTGGGGTTGGCAAATACTCGCGCTCAAACTTTGTCCACATGGACTGCGGCCCGATCCGCCATTGGGGCGCCTGACTCGCATCAGATCAACTTGCAGTGATCTTGCTAAGACCCGCCCCTTGGGGCGGGTTTTCGCTTTTACTCCCTACCGCAAACGAGGCGGGGCAGCAGGGTCGCGTCGCGCCGGTTCAGGCGCAGGCGGGGGTGGCGGCGGCTCAATAACCAACGCGCCCGCCGGATAATCACCTTCAGAAAACCCGATATCAACGCCACCCGGCAGCTCTGGCAGAAAGGCCAGCAGTTCGGCCAGCGCCTTGGCCACAGCAGCTTCATGAGCCGAATCAACCCCACGCAAAATCAATGCGTGGCGCTGTCCATCGCCATCCCATTCGGCCGAAACCAGGGCGAGCTGCCCGACCAGCCCCGACATATCGCCCAGCCGCTGAGCCAGGGGCTCGGCCAAAAGCGCGACCGCTTCTGGTGTCGGCGCCCCCAAAGCCCGCGCCGCCTCGGTCGTTGCCATGCTCGGCCGCGCCTGAAGTGCCTGCACCAGCCAGCCCAGCACCCCGGCATCAAGCATCAATTGCGAGGGATGGCCGGGATTGACCAAAAGCCCCCGCCCCTCTTCGGCCAGTGCACCGGCGAGTATCCGACCCGGCAATGCAACATAGGCAACCGGGGCGCCAATGAACCCTGCCAGCCGCTCTTCCTGATCACAGGCCAGTGCAAAGCGGCCCTCGGGCAGATCATAGATCTGCAGTTCGACATTATCCCCCACCGGCTCGGCCACCAGTGCCGCGAACAGTTCGGTGTCGGCAAGACGCGACAGGATACGGGCGCGCGCGGGGGCGTCGGCCTCGTGAAAGGGGACCTGGCAAAGCTCATCCAGCGGGGTCATCAGAACCTCTCAACAGCTTGGCAACGGCGGCGCGCAGCTCGGGCAACAGCTCGGCCTCAAACCAGGAATTGCGCCGCAACCAGCCGGTATTGCGCCAGGACGGATGAGGCAAGGGAAAGATCTGCGGCGCATGATCGCGCCATGCAGCAACAGTCCGGGTTACCCCCTGTCTCGCAGCAGCGCCCAGATGCCAGCACTGCGCGTGACCTCCGACAAGCAGAGTGAGCCGCGGACGCAGCTCAGTCATCACCTGCTTGCGCCATGTTTGCGCACATAGCGGCGGCGGCGGCAGGTCAGCCCCCCTGGCGTCATAGCCGGGAAAGCAAAACGCCATGGGCACGATGGCAATGCGGCTGCGGTCATAGAACTCGGCCTCAGAAACACCCATCCAGTCACGCAACCGATCACCCGAGCGATCTGCAAAGGGCCGCCCGGCCAGATGTACGCGCATCCCTGGTGCCTGACCGACCACAAGAAGCCGCGCCCCCGGCTGAAACCACACCACGGGCCGCGGGCTGTGCCGCGTCGCCGTTGCCGCAAAACGCGGCGCACATAGACGGCAGGCGGAAATTTCGCGGACAAGACCGGTCAGTTTCGACATGATTGGCACATAGAGAGCCAGGGGCAGCCAGAAAAGGGGGGAGCGTTCACTATATCTCAACCCTTGATCGCCATGGTGGACAGCGCAATTACCCGGACATATTGTGCCGACCGCGGCAGCCGGGCCGTTCAGGCTCGGTCAGAGACAGTGTATATAGTAGCTATTGTGAACCTGCACTGAGGCAGGCGAAGGGATCAGGCCGGCCAGATGATCGAATTCGATAACGTTTCCAAGTCGTTCTGGACTGGAACCCAGCGCAAGGTGATCCTTGACCGCGCCTCGTTCCGGATCGAGCTTGGCAAGTCTATGGGGATTCTGGCCCCGAATGGCACCGGGAAAACCACGATCATCAATATGATGTGCGGGCTGGAAAAACCTGATGAGGGCACGATTCGTTCGGATTGTCGCGTTTCATTTCCACTGGGCTTCATGGGCGGGATCACATCAAGCCTGACAGCGACCGAAAACGCCCGCTTTATCGCCCGCATTTACGGGCTCGACCCTGACTATGTCGAAGCCTTCTGCCGCTGGCTTACCGATGTCGGCGAATATTTCGACATGCCGGTCGGCACCTATAGCGCCGGTATGCGCGCGCGCTTTACATTCTCACTGATGTTGGCGCTGGAATTTGATATCTACCTGATCGACGAGGGGATGCCCGCAACAACAGACCCGGAGTTCAACCGCAAAGCCGGATCGGTGCTATACGAACGCCTGAAATCCGCCACCGTCGTGGTCGTCTCGCACCAGGCGGAAACCATCGAGAAGTTCTGCAGTTCAGCTTCCGTCCTGCGCGACGGCAAGCTTTATCACTTTGAAACCCTCGAAGAGGCAAGGCAATATTATGACTACACCGCCTAAGGCGCGCGCCTATCGCATCAACCGCGAAGAATCGGTTCTGGCGACCGGCACGGCCTCGCGCGCAGTCGAAACGGCTCGCAAGGTACAGGTGCAGGTTCACAAGCACAATCCGCCCCCCGCGTCCGGAAAGGCGCCGGAGCAACTCTTCAGCACCAACGAGGATGGGTTTGGCGACATGCGCTTTCCCGGTGCGGAGCCGAAACCGGCCAAAGCCGTCGAGCGCCCGCCGGACGCCTTGATAGAAGAGCAGATCGCCGCAGTGCGGGCAGAAAACCTGACCGACCGCCAGCTGCGCATGGCCCGCCGCATCGCTGCCATGCACGAGATCGAGGTTCAGTCGGACTACGAGGCCGTCGTGCGTCTGCGCGAACGCGGCATCGACCCCTTTCACCGCGCCTCGGTTGGCAAACTGCTGTCCGAAGAGGGCGCGCGGCTGCAAGGCCCGGGCCATCCGGACAGGAAAGGCGGCTCCAATATGCCGGTCCCCGCCCCGAACGGCGGACGCCGCCGCGGGACCGAAATCGTTCCGGTACCACCCGGCGGACCCCAGCTTCCTTCCCGCGAGGCGATGACCGAGGATCGCCGCGCCGCCGAGATCCTGCGGATCCAGCAGGACATCGCCCGCCGTCGCCGGCGCAAGCTGATCATGCTGTTCCTGCGCCTAGCGGCTTTCGTCGGCCTGCCGACGCTGATCGCGGGGATCTACTATTTTACCATCGCAACGCCGCTGTACTCCACGATATCGCAGTTCCAGATCCAGCAGGCCGAAAAGGCCGGATCCAGTGGTGTGGGGGGGCTGTTTGGTGGCTCGATGCTTGGCAACAACACCGATTCAGTCTCGGTGCAGAGCTATCTGACCTCACGCGATGCCATGTTGCGGCTGGACAAGGATCTGGGCTTCAAGCGCGCTTTCCAGGCTCCTGAGATCGACCCGATCCTGCGTCTGCCCCCTGATGCGACGAACGAGCAGGCCTACAAACTGTATAAAAGCCTGGTAAGAATCGGCTACGACCCCACCGAAGGCGTGATCAACATGGAGGTGATCGCCCCCAATGCGAACCTCAGCCAGGAATTTTCTATGGCTCTGATAAAATATGCCGAGGGTCAGGTAGACCAGATGACCGCCCGTCTACGCTCTGATCAGATGAAGGGCTCGATCGAAAGCTATGAGGACGCCGAAGCGAAGGTGCAGCAGGCGCAGCGCCGCGTTCAGGAATTGCAGCAAAAGCTGGGCGTACTTGATCCCGCGGCCGAGGGTTCGGTGATCATGAACCGGATTGCTGAACTTGAACGCCAGATCTCCGGGAAAAAGCTTGAGCTGGGGCAGTTGCTGTCCAACGAGCAACCCAACCAAAGCCGTGTTGCGGGGGTCAGGGGCGATATCAGCCGGCTTGAAGAGATGTTGGCCGAGACGCGCGATCAGCTGACCGAGGGCGATGACGCCCGCGGTTCTTTGGCTGCGATTTCGGGTGAAATCCGCATCGCAGAATCTGATCTGCTTACCCGGCAGGAACTGCTGGCCACCGCCGCTGCACAGATGGAAGCTGCGCGGGTCGAAGCGAACAAGCAGGTGCGTTATCTTTCCCTTTCGGTCGCACCTGTCCCCCCGGACGAGGCGACCTATCCTAAAGCACTTCAAAATACGATCGTGGCGCTCCTGATCTTTTCGGGAATTTACCTGATGCTTTCGCTGACGGCCTCGATCCTTCGCGAACAGGTATCTTCATGAAACATGTCCAGGCTGGAAACGTCACCTTTGGAAACGATCTGCCGCTGGTGTTGATTGCTGGCCCCTGCCAGCTTGAAACTCTGGATCATGCCCTGATGATTGCTGAAACCATGGCAGAGGCATGCCGCAAGGCCGGTGCGGGGTTCATCTTCAAGGCCAGCTATGACAAGGCCAACCGCACCTCTCTGAAGGGCCGGCGTGGCATTGGCATTCAAGAGGGGCTGCGCATGCTGGAAGAGGTGCGCAGCCGCATCGGCTGTCCGGTCCTGACCGATGTTCATGATATCGAGCAGGCGCAAACAGCCGGGACCGTGGTCGATGTGATCCAGATTCCGGCATTCCTGTCGCGACAGACCGATCTGCTGCTGGCAGCGGGAGAGACGGGGGCAGTGGTAAATATCAAGAAAGGCCAGTTTCTTGCCCCTTGGGACATGCCCAATGTCGCCGAAAAGGTCGCCTCTACCGGCAATGAGCGAATCCTGTTGACCGAACGCGGCGTCAGCTTTGGTTACAACACTCTGGTCGCCGATATGCGCAGTCTGCCGATCATGGCGCGCACCGGCTGGCCGGTGATCATGGACGCTACCCATTCGGTGCAGCAGCCCGGCGGCCAAGGCGGAGCGTCGGGCGGACAGCGCGAGTTTGCCCCCGTCATGGCCCGTGCCGCAGTGGCCATCGGCGTTGCCGGCGTCTTTATCGAAACGCATCAGGACCCGGACAACGCGCCCTCTGACGGACCGAATATGATCCGGCTTGAGCGGATGCCGGCGTTGATCGAATCTCTGATACGCTTTGACGCGCTGGCAAAGTCCGATCCGGTGATGGAGTAATCAGCTGGCGGCCACTACTTTGGCCGCCGCAATCGCCTTGCCTGCAGCATGAGCCGAGGCCCATGCCCATTGGAAATTATAGCCACCAAGCCAGCCGGTTACATCCACTACCTCTCCAATGAAATAGAGGCCCGGGATTGATTTCACCTGCATGGTCCGGGAATCAAGCGCCCGGGTATCGACACCGCCGACGGTAACCTCGGCGGTGCGCCAGCCCTCTGAACCGACCGGGCGCAGCGTCCAGCGATTGACCCGCGCTGCCAGCCGGTCAAGCACAGCATTGTTTTGATCAGCAAGGCGCGCACCATCTGATCCGGTCTCAGCGGCAATTGCATCAGCCAGCCGGGCCGGTAACCAGCGCGCCAGCGCAGTTGCTACAGCGACGCGCCCGCTCTCACCACGAAGCGCGCGCAGCTCAGCAGCCAGATCGGTGTCCGGAGCCAGATCGACTATGATCTGCTCTCCCGCCCGCCAAAAATTCGAGATCTGCAGAATCGCCGGCCCCGACAGGCCACGATGGGTGAAAAGCAGCCCATCGCGGAACCGGCTGCGACTGCGGCCTGCCCCATGGCTGACCTCGGCCGACACCGACAGCCCGGCCAGAGGGCGGCAGAGATCCAGATCCTGCTGAGCAAAGGTCAGAGGCACCAGCCCTGCCCTCGGCTCGATCAGCGACAGCCCAAAGCGCGTGGCGATGTCATAGCCAATGCCGGTCGCGCCCATCTTCGGGATGGATTTCCCTCCCGTCGCCACAACCACCTGCTGTGCAGTAATCACACCTTGCGAGGTCGCTATCCTGAAGCCGCCCTCCGGTTCCGGTTCGACCCCCTCTGCCGTGATCCCAAGCCGTAGCTCAGCCCCGCGCATACGATGAAGCAGCAGATCGATGATCTGCCGGGCGCTGCCGTCGCAAAACAGCTGCCCGAGGGTCTTTTCGTGCCAGGCAATTCCCGCCCGGTCAACCAGCGCGACAAAGTCGGCAGGCCTGAAACCCGCCAGCGCAGAGGCGGCAAAGCGCGGGTTGGCCGAGACAAAGCGATCCGGCGCTGTAGCAAGGTTGGTAAAATTGCACCGCCCGCCGCCCGAGATGCGAATCTTTTCCCCCGGTGCACGGGCATGATCTAGGATCAGGACCCGGCCCGCCCGCTCACTCAGTAGCTTACGAATCGTACCGGCACAGAAAAGACCTGCGGCGCCGGCGCCCAGAATGACGGTGTCGACCTGTTCCATGCGCGGCGCATAGAATGTCTGTCAGCTATCCACAAGATTTTTCCTTTTTGCCTCTTGCACCCCTCGGACAGCTTGGCTAGATACCCCCACACAGTTGGGGCGTGGCCAAGTGGTAAGGCAACGGTTTTTGGTACCGTGTACCGTAGGTTCGAATCCTACCGCCCCAGCCAGTCATCCAAGTTTTTGAGGAGATGGGATTTTCCTCCCTTAAGGACAGGATCTTTCCGAACCTTTTTGACGGGATAGCCTAGATCGGCTCGTGACCTGCCTCGTGATGCCGATTGGGCAACGAGCGTGGTTATACCCCAAGAGATGCCCCAAGCTGCCCTCCTTCGGTTCGCTGTCTGGCTCCCCTCTTGGAACGAAAGAGTGATCGTCGGCATCTTCGATCTACCAAGCAATGCCGTCACGCCACCCCTTGTGCTGTCTTATTAGGTCGTGTTGACAAAAGGGATTCCCCTTGGGCTTGGGGCATGATTCAAGCTGGCATCTGCGATGGAGACCAGCTTGGCACGAGACCTTATGTCGGACGAGGAGTGGGCGTTCTTTGAGCGCTTCATCTTCGCCGTCCGCGCCCCGAACGGGCGCAAGCCCACCAACCACCGCCTCGTTCTTGATGGCATATTCTGGATCGCACGCACCGGTGCGCCATGGCGGGACCTACCTGCCGAGTTCGGCAAATGGTCAAGCGTCTATCGGCAGTTCCGGCGCTGGACGCTGGCAGGCCTGTGGGAGGAAATCATGGATGCCCTGAACCAGAGCGGAGCCGTGCCAAGCGCCCTGCAAATGATCGACAGCACCGTGATCCGTGCCCACCATCAGGCAGCGGGCGCTAAAGGGGGACTCCGCGACAAGGTTTCGGCCGTTCTCGAGGTGGCGTTACGACCAAGATCCACCTTCTGGTCAACGCGCACGGGCTACCTATGAGAACAGAGATCACGCCGGGCCAGACGTCGGACTATCTCGGCTTCGATCTGGTGATGGTGGATAATCTGCCCCGCCCGAGCGTGCTGCTCGCAGATCGCGGCTACGATGCAGACAAGATCAGAGACGGCATGGAGGCGCGCAACGTCCTGCCCGTGATACCGATGCGCAAGTCCCGCAAAAAACGGATTGGTGTCGATCGTTCGCTGTATCGCCTGCGCAATCTGGTCGAACGCTGCTTCAACAAGCTCAAGAACGCCAGGCGTGTCGCGACCCGCTACGACAAGACGGCGGAAAGCTTTCTCGGCTTCATTGACATCACGTCGATCCGCCTCTGGCTCCGTCATTTGTCAACATGACCTAGTCAGAACAGATAAACCTCTCTTGCAGCCAGGCAAGATACCCAGCTAAGGTTTGCTGGAGTTTCCGTCTGTTATGTTGGAAGCCTCGCAAGCCTGCCGTACTGTTGGGGAACTGCTCATATGTCTTTGCCTTTTGGAAATACCGAACCGCCACGCACCGTCGAAGAGGCAATCGAATTCTGCCAATCCGGTCCAACGCTACGGAAGATCAAGGCGTATCTCGACAGCACCAGCCTGTCGGCTGATCTCAAGGCGCTTCTCTATGATCTGGCGGGGTTCACCGTAAAGATCGGCGAGGCCGTGGTGGCGATCGGACGGAGAATTCTCGGCATGGCCATGTGGCTGGTCGATAACATGCCGAACACGCTTCTTGGGGTGGCGGTTGCGCTAGCCGTCACGACGCTGGTCGGGGCGGTGCCATGGATCGGCGGGCTACTCGCTGTCCTTCTCAGCAAACTCTTGCTCCTGATCGGGGTGACGGCTGGTGCAATCGAAGACATCCGGCAGCATGCCGCGAAGCAGGCCATGGATCGCTTCGCAGCACAGTTTGCGGTCTTCAGCACGGTGCGAGTATGACCGATCTGAGCGAAGAGGAACAACGCGCCGGTTTCGATGCCGTCAAGCGTGTCGTGGCGAATGACGTCAAATTCAAGGCACGCTTGGGGATCGGGGACGACGCCTATACAAGCCTGAAGGTGGTTAAGGGCTTCCGTAATCTGTTGGATGTTTCGGGGGCTGCTGCAAGTGGCGCGGCGGCGGCTAAGTCGAGCTTGGTCGCCACGACGTTCTTTGGCAAGACCGGGTTTGCAGCAGTGTGGGCCGCTTTGCCTTTAACAGCACAGGTCACCACGCCCATAGTCGTTGTTGCTGCCGCTGCCGTCGCCACCGGAGGGGCTTGCTACGGGGTAGCCCGGCTGTTCAGAGGATACAGCCAGTCGCGTGTGGACACCGTGCCAAGGTTCCTGAACACGCCCTTGGATCTGTTAGGCACATCGATTCTTGATCTGATGGGTGCCCTTTCGCTAAAGGTCGCCGCGATTGATGGTCATGTCGATACGCGAGAGGTTCAGGTCGTCAGGGATTACTTCGTGGAAGACTGGGGCTACGACCCCGACTATGTGGACCATGCTCTAGCCGTTCTCAGCGCTAACGATGATAAGTCGCGCCTGACCGATATGACGCGAGCACTTGCCGAGTTCGTTCATGGAAACCCGGACTGCAAGTTCGGAATCCTGCAACAAGAGATCAAACGCCTGCTGACCGAGGTCGCAGAGGCAGACGGAAGGCTGGACGAGCGCGAGGAAATGGCGATTGACCGGGTCATCCGGTCGCTCGATGAGCAGAATTCCGTGGTTGCCAGCCTGTCACGCGTAGCCAAGAGGACCAGTGCAGCGGTATCCTCTGCGACCGGATGGATCGGAAGCAAGCTCGGGCGGAACGGCAAGGCCGATCAGTAGTATCCTGCCCCTGCCCCTCAAGCAATGGCTGATACACCCAGAACTCACTGATACGTATAAGTATGGGGAAGGAAGGGAAGAAGAAGAAGCATGGATAATCTCCTCGTGTATTCTCCTCCTTCTTAATTCTCTTCTTTCTTATCTTCTCTTAGAGGATGTTGAAAGGAACCACTTCTCTTCCGGTAGTATCCTCCCACTCCTTGAGCCTTGTCATATATCCTTCACAGCGTTCCGTCTCGCGCCATGTCTGGACATCCTGTCGGACATGAACAGGACTATCCTGCATCGTGTCCAGCCCCAGAGCCTTCGGCTCCACGGGAATCTCCCGACCGACCTCCTCAACAGCAGCACGGGTCATCGCCGCTTCCAACTCCTTGCTATGGGTATAGGGGACGATGGCGCTGTCGTGGATGGTCAGAACAGGCAAATCCAAGAGAGTGCAGTGGGTGATGACCTGCTCCATGATCTGGGAATCGGTGAACATCAACCTGATGCCCACATCCGAGCAAAGGCTACCTGCCAGCGCCGGGACATGCTCGCTAAAGGTGTCGATGGTCTTTTGGAGGGTAGTATTCTTCAAGTATTTCCCGGGATGTCCAACCTCAAGCCCTTCCCGAAAGGCTAAACAGGCAGAATGAGTATCCTTGGCGTTCAGAGCCGTCAGCACCAGTTGCTTGACCAGCCTGCGTTGCTCATCAGGATCGGTATCGGGGAACTGTCCAGGGGGAAGCTCATAGGGATCAGGAGGAAGCTCCACCCCTTGCTGCGCTGCCAGAATCTGGATGTGCATGGCTTTGAAGTCGATCTCGACAGTCGGAGTGTCGTTGATGAAGATCTGCGACCGTAGCTTGCTGTTCAGCCCCTGCCACCACGGCCCATAGAACCGTCCGTTCATCTCCCATGAACCTCGGCTGAATATTCGCCTGACAAACTGATGGCGAGGTCCGACAGCGACCCTGACGTCCTTTCCCCTGTTGTCCTGCCGGACGACCCACGGCTGCTCCAGGGTGGGGATGTCGATGAAGGTCCGCGCGAGTAGGCCGTTATAAGCCGTCAACACCTGCCTCATGCGGAGGGTGTCATCGGTGTCCTGGTATTCCACTGCACGACTATACTCCCCTTCACCCTCCTTCAGGATAATGCATTCCGAGGGGACTACCTGGATAGCTCGACCATCAACAACCAACGCCTCGAATCGTTTCTGAAGCTCCGTGCTAGCCTGTATCCTGCTTGTCCGGTTCCCCTTTGCTCCAGGAGCGGCATAGCTACCCGCCGATACTCGCACGAGACCCGCCGCCTGTAGCTGTTTCACCAGCACCACCAGATGCTTGGAAAGCCCCAAGGGGTTATAGCGGGATTGGCTATCCCATGCCCCCTCCGAGAAGGGCATACCCAAGCATAGAAGAGGATCCTCCTGCCACGCCAGATAAAGGTCCGTCACCAAGACCCGTAGCTGCTCGATATAAGGCCGTCTGGGCTTCTTGCCGCCCTTCTGCTTCTCTGCCTCCCCGGTAGCAAAGTGCTCGTCCCAAATCTCCTGTACCAGACCGAGCAAGGCCGGGTCTTCCGTCCAGATGGCGGTGTTCAGAGGCCGGGAATGTTGAGGATCGAAGATCGCCTCCTGCTTCTCGTTGGCTGGCTGATCCCCTTGTAACTGTTGTTGCATCCTGTCCCCGTGTTCGTGTTGGCCTATGTATTTGGGTCTCCGAAGAAAAAAGAAAAGTGGGTGATCCCCGGCGACCGAAGCCGCCGAGGAAAAGCCTACATGCAGTCGATGGCATCCATGACAAGCTGAATTGCCTGCTGCTGCCACGGGACGAGAACAGCGGATGTCAGAGGAAGCCATGCCCCATCATCGAGCCTGACCACCTCCTCCCCCTCGTCCGTGACATCATAGGCAAGGCTGCCACCATCAGGCCCGAGGAACACCACCGAGCAATCGCTGCTGAAAACCCGTGCCAAAGCTTCGGCATCGGCTTCTGGGCCGTAGGGCAGCCACCACCGCCCGTCACGCTGCACGAGAGAATAGACCTCCAGGGGTTCAGTCATCCCACCCTCCCAGACGCCCGGTGTGCAGGTAATAGGCAAGGGCTTCCCGGAACTGGGCCGCATCCCGGAAACCCTGCTCCTGCGCCGCCCGATCCTCGGCCATGGAACGAGAAAGACCGCCATCATACTGGATGATAGCGGCCCGCTCCTCGAACTCGTCAATGTCAGGTATCAGGGGCATGGCAGCCCCACCTTCTCGACGATCTCGCGCTTCTGCTCGTCGCTGATCCCGGCGGAGTAGATGCCGTAAGTCATCCTGTTCTCCGACCGTG
>NZ_AEPN01000043.1:0-22308 GCF_000185925.1 Paracoccus sp. TRP
GGAATCCTTTTTGTCAACACAACCTAGTCACACCTCGTATTTATCGCTGGAGACCGGACAGGAGAACTGCGGCCGGATGTCGCCGAAACGAAAAGACAACCACAACTGCGGCTAGCTGAACAGCCCTTCCAGTACAGAACGTTGCTGCGCATGCTTGCCTGGGTTGTGGTTCTTCAGCTTCTCCAGATTGATCAGCTTCCAACCAACCGCAGGCAGGTCAGCCGCCCGCGGCCGTTCGATGGCATCGAAATCGGGCGTGCCATCATGCAGGCTCAGGAGAAACGTCCTGGCCTTTTCATCAAGGCGAGACCGGATGTCCGCGACCAGCCGTTTGCGGGTTTTGAGCAGGTCGTCAAGACTGACACGGACCTTTGTCATGCCTTCAAACTCCTTCGTATAGGGCTGGTCGAGGTCGATAAAGTTCGGGTTCAGAAGTTCATGCGCGGGACGCGATGAGCAGGCAATGTAGATCAGGAAGGTCCGGAACAGATCCTCTGTCAGACCTTCATTCTCGTACAGCAGCTTGATGTCATAGAGGTCACGCGGATGCTGGCGGTCCACTGCGGCATGCAATTTGCCTCCGAACAGGTCCTCGAAGGAAACCACCTGCATCTCTGCATAACCGAATTCGTCCTCAACCGCATCTGACACCGGGCGCATCTCGGGATCGTGGACGGCGCCACGCATGACCGGCGAGGTCTCGATCTTGATCTCGGCGTTTCCCAGACGAGCGAGAACACGGGTGGCACCGCCTCCCCCGCCTTGGATGCGTTGCGTCTTCGCACCGGCTATGCTGCCCTCGATGGCGGCGGCGATGCGATCCATTGCCTCGTTAATCTCAGCGAGGCTTTCACGGCGATCCTTGATCGGCAGGTAGGTCAGATCGATATCGACCGACAGGCGGGGCAGATCGCGGTAGAACAGATTGATCGCCGTGCCGCCCTTGAGCGCGAATGCCTTTTCCTTCGCGACATGCGGGAGCAGGCGCACGAGCAGCGCGACTTGGATTTCATAATCCTCACGTGCCATCGCCAGCCTCAGTCGCTACGAATTCCTCCGGCACCACGATACGGTACCGTGGGTGTATCCTGCCGCCCTTTACCAAGGCGCGGTCGCCGCTGCCAAGGTTGAATTCCTCGGGATCAAGGCGCTTGCGCCATGGGTGGCCGTGGCGATCAGCGAAGACGAAGAACAGCCGCCTCACCTTGATCTTCCTGCAACTGTACAGCAGCGCCGACAGCATCTTCGGGCGCAGCGTCGTCAGGCTCTCGAATACCATGTCGAGGTTGTGAAAGCTTTCATGGTCGGGCAGCTCATCGATAGCTTCGAGGATTGCCCGTTCGGGAGACGACATCCTGAGCTGCCAGTCCCAGGGAAGGGTTTGCCCGGCATCCGTGGTATCATCGGGAAGGCCCAGCTTCGGATCGCCAAAAAGAGACCTGCTGCGCGTCTCGATCGGCGCGTTCAGCGGCAGCTTCGAAAGCCAGTTCGGTATCGCTTCGCCATAGACCCATACCGGGGCGTTGCCGCCCAGGCGCAGGTAATGACCGTGACCCTGCTGGGCGAGCGCCGTCATGCCACCGACATGGGCATCGTAGCGCATGATGTGCTGGACTGAGAGCAGGCAGATCTTCCAGTCGATCGTATCCGAAGCAGAAGTGCCCGGAAACGGGCGACGGAAAAGGCCTCGGGTAACTCGCTCGAGCCAGCCGCGCTTGACATAGTCGCGAAAGGTCTCGTAGGCGACACCATGCGCGGTGAGCCACGCGGCATCGATCAGATACCCTGTGGGTACTGCATCAAGAACCTTCTTCAGGTTTTGAGATCTTTCGGTCGCCATGACGCTTATGATGGCATATTTTCAAAGCAGACACCATGAGTCTCTTTAAAAAATGTCCAACTACGGTGCTCCAAGCACTCCAATCACGAATTTCTCAAGGACCGCTCGTGCATACGACACCCCTGCAGACCAGAACATGTCGGCGCGAATCGAAAAGCCATGCTCGACAACGCGATCCTGAAGGATGTCGCATCGCGAAAGTGGTAACGCCCGCCGTAAAGCGGGAAGCGGTGGCGGATGTCGTGGGGGTCCGACGGGTCGTCAGGTCATAGACATCAGCGCATCCGCAGGCCGGACAGACCGGCGCGCCGTCTGTCTCTGGCCAGCGCAGCCGGCAGAACCGGCGATAGGCGGCCTCCTCGCCAGCGGAAAAAAAATCACCTTGAGCGAAAGTGTTCGTGCCGCCGCGGAGAGAAGAAAGTGCTGTGCTATGGAGGCCTCCAGGGTCATCATGTTCATATAATGTTCTATGAGGGCCACTGCGTCAACGATTTGGTGCGTTTGCTACCTAACAGGCTGCTGAAAAAGTCCTTGCGACAGGACAGCGCGGACGGGGAACCGGGAAATCCGCCTCAAATTTGCCGAAGACACCCCATCTCCGGGCCGATATTAGCTGGATCCAGAACGATTTCCGCTGCGTCGTCCTCTCAAAATCCTTTTTCAGCAGCCTGTTAAACTCCGATCAGATCCAGGCAGGGCCTAGTCATCAGCGCCAGATACCAAGACAAGGATCATGCGCTGCCCTTCGTCCCCAGGTGTTCGCGTCCACCGCATCTCGCGGCCCCGGAACGGGCCGGAGCCCGGCTCGGCCACCGGCAGGATCATCGACTCAGCATCCAGCACGGCGGCGCGATCCGCCTCGGAGGACTCGACCGCGCTGCCGGCGCGCAGGATCTCGAACTCGTACCTGCCCATGAACCGAGCCGAGGGCACGGTCTGGCCAAGCGTTGACTTGACCAGAACATCCCGCGCAGGTCCAGCCGTTCACCCCCATCTCCCATCGCCGCGGCCACCACCCGGGTGCCGGTCGTGATCACCGCGAAAGGCACCCGGGTGGTGGCCGCGGCGCTTTTCTGTCCGCGCAACCTGGGTTTGGCGACGCTTTCGCGCGTCACCGAGGGGAAACTTGGCGCGTGCCGGAGGGCGCTATGCGGATCGCGACGCTGCGCATCTATCGCTTCGATCCCCACGGCTTGGCCGGCCCGCAGCTGGATATGCTCCGGGGCGATCTAGACGTTTGCGGGCCGATGCTGCTCGACGCGCTGTTCTGGGTAGGGAACAGGATCGGCCCTGCGCTGACTTTCGGCACCGGAGCAGTAATCTGCGCAGGCAGGATCAAGCGGCTCTACTCCCTCGCACAACATACCTTGGAATCTGCGAGAAGCGGCGATGCTGATGTGGGGAAGGAAATCACCCTTCTCCCAACCATCGCTCGCGCGGCATAGAAAATTGGTTCGTGACAGCGCTCGTAGGTTAGACCCCCCCCTTTTTGCAATGAGGAAAATATCCCGCGAAATCGAGGAAATTCTCCTGCAAACATGATTGCCAATCAGTGCTCTACTCCAGACTGAAGAGGCTTATCGGTAGATTCGAACAACACTGCCGCCACCGGCGCGGAGCAGCGTGGAATATCGGTAATTGTTGCTCTCCGTATCTTTGGCTGTTATGCTTGCAAGCGTCATGAACAATGGATGATAAAGGGGTTGGGCATCAAGGTTGACGCAAGCTTTCAAGGCCACGCTCCACGTCTCTAAAATCTGTCGTCCGCGCAAGGCCAAGCCGCGTCGTCGGGATTAGAGATCATTATGCGCATCGAACATGAATTGCACCGTCAGCCCTGCCATTTCAAGACACACCAGCAATGTTCTGCTTTCTCTGCTGTCAGCATATTAGCGACTTTCACCCAGCGACCTCGAGATCTCGCCAAGCCTTAACCCTTCGACCACGCTATAAAGTAAATTACCCACTTAGCTTGAATTGGAGAAGCAGCATGAATGGAGAATTCGTCGTCATAGCCTTTCTTGCAGTCAACATGACATTCTCTGCATCAGCACAGCCCGCCCCATTGGAAGAGTTGTTTCTTGAGGTTTCAGCAGGCGAGAATGGGGAGCCCACAATATCGCAAGACGAGTTCCAACTTTCCAAGAATGAATACTATCGCCTCAATTTCGTCTGTGCGGAAGATGTCGGGGACACAGGATTTCAATTCGAGTCCGTGCCTTTACTGTCGAACTCGCATCTGAGAGTCGTCAGTGTTGAAGGCCAAGAGATTCATATGCAGGGGCTGAGTTTTCATACCCTCCAATGCGACGAGGCAGGAACGATACGCTTCAGTTTTTATCCGGTCCGCTCCGGCACCTTTGAGTTCACTGTGCAAGACCACGATGAACCGGCCAATATCACCAAGGGCAAGTTTGTGGTCGAATAGAATGCTCAAACCAAATCTACAAAGCTTCAAGGCCGTTAATTATCCGCAATTGAAGGGTTGCCATGCGCAAAGGATTGTCAGCCAGCGCGGTTCTTGCCCTGATGGCAGTCCCTGTTCATGGAGAAACATTATCGCTGACCCTCGACCGAGGCATTGCTGCTACCGTTGAGATACCGGCAGGACACGGAAAATTTCCTGCCGTATTGATGTTTCACGGACTAGGTTCCAGCCGTGATGAGGTCGGCATCATATTCGCCGATACCGCAACGGCGTTGGCCAGGAATGGTATTGCCTCGCTTCGGATCGATTTTCGGGGCTTTGGCAAATCGGACGGTGATACGGGTGCATTCACATTAGAGCGGCAGAACGAGGACGCGGCGATTGCATTGCAGGCGCTGGCCGCGATGGATAAGGTCGATGCCGGGCGTATCGGCGTGATGGGCTTTTCCTTCGGTGCAGGAGCCGCCATCGAATTGGCTGCGGCTCAACCGGAAGCCATCAAGTCGCTTGTCGTCTGGGCACCCGTGGGCAATTACCATGACGACATGCTGGATAGCCTGGGCCAGCGCGCCTTCGATCTGGCGGCACGGGACGGCATCGTCGGGCTGGACCTGGGCTGGCGGACCATGGCGCTGAAACGGGGCTTCTTCGACAGCCTGGGTCGGCACGACCTTCTGGCGGGGCTGCGGGCCTATGACGGGCCGCTCATGACCGTGAACGGCAGCGACGATCCCTATCGCAAATACACGCCCGCGCTGATCGAGGCAGCGGCGGGCGCAGACAAGCGGGCCGTGGTGATCGAGGGCGGCGACCACGTCTTTCATGTCTATACCCCCAGCCGCTCACTGGCCCCCGAGGTCATCGAGGCGACCGTCGAGCGGTTCAGGGACACGCTTGGCAAGACGCGCTGATCCCCGGCGGATCGCGCTCAGCTGCCGGTTTCGGCCGTGGCCTTGATCCCGGCCAGGGCGTCATCGACATATTTCTCCATGGCCGCGACGGCGGCCTCGTCGCTGAACCGCTCCTCGGGCTCGTTGGTCGTGTCGGCGCGGAAGAAGCTGGCCTGCCATGCGACGCTTGCACCGTCGCCGTCGGGTGTCACCGTGACGCTGTTGGTATAGAAGCTGACCGGAAACACCTCGATGTCTTCCCGGGACAGCCGCCAGCGGATCGTCATCGTCTCGGCGCCGATGTCGTCGATGCCGTCGACCAGGATGCCGCCCGACTTGAATGCGATGCTGCGCTTCGCGCCGGCGCCATCGCCCTCCATGCTGGCCTCGGCGATGGCCGGATGCCAGGCCGCGATCGAGGCCGGATCGGCAAGCAGGGCCCAGACTTTCTCGGGCGGGGCGGCCACCTTGACGCTGCGCGACAGTTGCTGCGGCGTCGGGCCATGGGCGAGCAGCGGGGTCGCGACCAGCGCCGTCAGCGCCGAGGCTAGCAGGGTTCTGCGGTTCATCATGGGGTCTCCTTCCTTGCATGAAGCGGGGTGGCCAGCAGCGCGGCCAGCAGTACGGCCAGGGCCAGCGCGCCGAAAACCGGCGACAGGCTGCGATGTGTCGCGACCCGACGCGCGGGGGCGTGGGCGGCCAGTGTCGCCTGCAAAGCTGCGGGCCCGGCCGAGAGCCGCGCGAAACCCATGCCGCGTTCGCCGGCAAGCCGGGTCAGGTATTCCGCGCGCATCGCCGACAGGTGCTCGGACCCTTCGAGGTCGGCTTCGCCATAGGGGTTGTTGCGCGGGTGAAAGCCGGGCCGGTCCGCCGCATCCGTGGGCGGGGCGCCTATGCGAGCGGGGGCGTGCTGCACGTCGGTGGGTCCGTAGAAGCCGGTCTCGCGGCCCAGGTCGTCGAATTTCGGGATCGGCGCCGGCTGGTCGCCGCCGGCCCCCAGGACAACGCCGCCGGGGCTGTCCTCGCGCCAGCCGTCCGGCCCGGAATACGGCAGGGGCGGGGCTTCTTGTCCATCGGTGACGAAGATCAGTGCCGCATCCAGCCCGCGCGCCCGGTTCAACGCATGATTCAACCCTTTCGAGATCATGCTGTCGCCTTCCCAGGCCATGCGCCAGTCCAGGCCGGCCAGGGTGCCGGCCAGCGTGGCATAGTCGGTGCAGATCTCGACCGGCTCGATCAGCGTCAGGCTGCGGCGCTCGGTAAAGAAGCCGAGACCGACGCGGGCACCGCAAGGCTGGCTGGCGATCCAGCGCGTCAGCACGTCCCGCGCCGCATCCAGCCGCGACGCGCCGTCCATGTCGCGCACGTTCATCGAGCGGGTGATGTCCACCACGATCAGCACGTCGCGCAACTCGCGCCGGCCCTCGATGCCCGGCCCTGCCGCGGCGACGAGAGCCAGCCCGGCGGCCAGCGCGGGCAGGATGGCGCGGGCCGCGGTCACGGCGCCCCCCGCGGCAGGCCCGGCAGGTCGGTCCACAGCCGGCGCGGCCGGGTCTCGGAGTCTTCGTCGCCGTCCTGTCCTTCGCGCGGCATGTCGCGGACCAGGCGCGTGGCCAGGTCCAGGTTCACCTTGGCGTCGAAATTGCCGGGTCGGGCGCGCAGCGCCTCGCGATAGGATGCCTTGGCCAGGTTGATCAGCGCGGTGGCCTCGTCGATGCGATTGCGCTCGATACGCTCGAACCCCATGCGCATCCGGGCATTGCCGATGGCGTAGTGGTATTCCGAGCGCAGGCCGGGCGGGGCGGTGGCCAGCCCGGCCAGCAGCGTCTCGGCCTCTTGCGGCCGGTCGCGCAGCACCAGGAAAAGCGCGCGGGCATGGGCGGCGCGCGGATCGGCCGCCTGGCGCAGCGCGACGTCGCTGCCGCCTGCCAGGCTGCGGATGGCGCGATTGTCGACGGCCATCCCCCAAAGCTGCCAGCCCGACCACAGCACCGCGCCGGCCGCGAGCGCGACCCAGGCCAGCAGCGCGGGAAAGCCCAGCCGTCTCATACCGGGACCAGCAGGGGCGCGGGGCAGCGGGGGGCATAGCGTCGTTCGAGCCAGCGGGCCGCCGCCAGCGCCGCGCAGCACAGAAAGGCCAGCAGATAGCAGGCCCAGGCCAGGTCGCGGCGCGGCACCGGGCGGCGGGTCAGGATCGGGCGGGATTCCATGCGCCCGATCTCGGTCACGGCATCCTCGACCGCGCCGGGGCTGTCGGCCTCGAAGGCGTGATAGGGCAGGCCCAGGCTTTGCAGGAAGATATGCAGGTGCCGCTCGGGGCGCAGATGCGGGGTGTCGGCCTGGCCGGGCTCGGGCACCTCGAAGATGCCCTTCGCGCCCTTGGTGCGCAGGTAGAGCCAATAGATGTTGACCTGCCGGCGCGCCGCCAGGTTGCGCAGCGCGGTCTGGACCTCGGGCGCGATGACCGCGGCCCCGTCGCTGACCAGCACCACGGCACGCGAGTCACTGGCCGATGCCTCATCCGCCATCTCCATCGCCAGGGTCAGGCCGCGGCCCACATCGGTCTGGGACAGGCCCGGCTCGGCCAGGGCGGCAACGGCAGCGGCGATGGCGGTCCGGCTTTCGGTCATCGGCAGCACCAGCATCGGGGCGGTGGAAAAGGCGGCGATGCCGATGCGGTCGTCGGGGCGGCGGGCGATGAAGTCCAGCAGGATGCGCCGCGCGGCGCTGGCCTTGCTTTCGTCGCCCCCCTGCGGCGAGCGCCCGGCGAAGGTGTCGTCCATGCTGGAGGAGCGGTCGATCAGCAGCACCAGGTTCGTGCCGATGCCGCGATAGGCGACGCTGCCGCCGCGCAGATAGGGCTGGGCAAGGCCGAGGATCAGCGCCGCCGGCGTCAGCAGCGCCAGTGCAACCAGCAGCGGGCCGATGGCGCGCCCCTCGACCGCACGCAGGTCCAGCCGCGGCACGGCGGATGTCCGCAGCCAGCGGATGACCAGCGGCAGCAGCGCCAGCGGCAGGGCGAAAAGCGCGGCTGGCCAGGCGAAACCGATCATCGCCGCCCCCGCTCGATGGCCGCGAGGTCGCGGGCGAGTTGCGGGATGTCCTGCACGGGGCCGGATCCCAAGCCGAAGAAGGCCGCGTCGGAGGCCGCGAAAAAGCCGCGCAGCCGCTCGGCCAGCGGCGCGAATTGCGGCGCATCGGCCAGGAAGCGGTCGAGCTCGGCCCCGATCAGCACCCGGCCGAAACTTTGGTCGAAGGCGCGGTGCAGGGCACGGCGGGCCTGCCGCTCGGGCAGGTGGACCACCGCGCGCGCGGCGCGGGTGAAGGGTCGCGCCGCGCGGCGGTGGAACGGGAACCAGCCCTGCTGCCAGGCAAGCGCCAGCACCCCCGCGACCAGCGCGACGGCCGAGGCCAGCAGCCGCAATCCTGCCGGCATCGGGTCGATCAGGTGGAACGGCGGGTCCGGCTGCAACTGGTCCGGCGTCGAGGGCGCCAGGATCGGCCGGATCGGCGCGGTGACATAGCGAAAGCCCGGCAATTCCAGCGCCGTGCCATCAACCAGCCGGATCGCCGATGCCGGCACCTGCCGTTCGCGCGGCTCTAGCGCCGAATAGAAGTTCTGCCAGCGCAGCGTCAGTTCCGTGCCGCCGGCGATGTCGCGCCGTGCCACGTCGCGCAGGTCCAGCCAATAGTCCACGGCGCGCGGCCGGGGCAGCGAGGACGGATCCACCTGCCCCTGGATGCGGATGCGCTGCACCAGTTCGTCGCCCAGCCACCAGCCATAGGGCCGCGGGTTCTCGACCTGTTGCGCAAGCGCCGGAAACGGCAGCAGGAGCAGCGCCAGCCATTTCATAGCGGTGCCTCGGAAAGCGAAGCGGCCAGTTCTGCCACGTCGATGCTGTCGGTGATCTCGATCGGCGAAAGGCCGTGCTCGGCCAGGACGCGGCGCAGGGCGGCCTGCCGGTTCCGCACCCGTTGGGCTTGGCGCGCCGCCCAGCGACGCGTGGTCAGCACGGTGCGGCGGCGTCCGGTTTCCGGGTCGCAAAGCTCGGCCAGGCCCAGGCGCGGCGGCGGTGCGTCAAAGCCGCTGTCGCGCAGCCAGACGGGCAGCACGGGACGCGGCCGCAGCGCGGCCAGCAGCGCGGCCAGCTCGTCAGGCGACAGCTCGAAATCCGAGATCAGCACCACAAGGATCCGCTCTTGGGGCAGATCATGCGCCATGGCCTCCAGCGCCGCCGTGCCCCGGCCCGCAGGCACCAGCGGCAGATCCAGCAGGTCCGCGGCAAGGCTGCGCCGCGTGGGCGGCTGGTCGTGAAGCACCCGGTCCCCGGCGCAGACGGTCAGCGAGAACGGGTCGCGCGCCCGCCGCGCGGCCTGCGCAAAGCCTGCGGCCAAGAGCCGCGCCAGGCCCGCGCGATCGGCATGGGCCACCGCACCCAGCGAGGCCGAGGCATCCAGCGCCACGTGCAGCCGCAGGTCGGTGCGGGTCTGGAACCGCCGCACATGCAGCACGCCCAGCGGGTCGGTGATCGAGCGGCGCAGGTCCAGCCGCCGGGGATCGGGATGCGCCAACAGCGGCGCGATATCGGCAAAATTCTCGCCCGCGCCGCGCATCCGGCCGGCATGGGCGCCCATGCGCAACCCCGGCAGCCCCTGCGTCAGCCGCCATGCGAGGGCGTCGAACAGGTGCAGTTGGGCGTTCATGCGGCAGGAACCGGAATCGTCGCGAAGGCCGCGTCGATCAGCGCCGGAACCAGCGCCTCGCGCCGCGGCTCGTAGGCGGGCGACAGGAAGATGCGATGCGCCATCACCGGGGCCAGCACGGCGCGCACGTCCTGCGGCAGCACGGCTTCCCGTCCCTCCAGCCAGGCGCAGGCGCGGGCGGCGCGGACGAGATGCTGCATCCCGCGCGGACTGACGCCGCCGCGGATCAGGCGGGCGGCGTCGGCGCCCTCCAGCGCCAGCCCGGCCGAGGCGGGATTGCGCAGCGCCTCGCACAGGTCGAACACATAGCGCCGCAGCGCCGGGCTGGCATGGGTGCCGGCCTGGACCCCCGCTGCCAGATCGTTCAACCCGCGATAGGGCAGGATGCCCTGCCCGACCTCGGCGATCAGGGCGGTGGTGTCGTGAAAGCGCGGCTCGAAGGCCAGGGCCACGCGGTCCTCGGGCGCGGCGGGCGCATTGACGGCGATCTCCATCAGGAAACGGTCGCGGGCGGCGGCGGGCAGCTCGAAGGTCTCGTCGCGCTCGATCTGGTTGCGGTCGGCGAAGACCTGCAAATGCGGGAAATGGTATTCGCGGCGGAACGCCGACAGGCTGCGCTCGGCCATCAGGCGCAAGAGAAGCGCATGGACCTGCGGACGGGCGCGGTTGATCTCGTTGAAGAAGAAGACCGCCAGTTCCTCGCCCTGCTCCAGCACCGGGCCGGGCTCGATCCGGGGGCGGCCATCCTCGGCGATATGCGCGGAATAGATCAGGTCGGTCGGCAGCAGGTCCACCGTGCCCTCGGCCCGGCCATAGGGGCCGCCCAGCGCGCGGGCCATGGCGCGCAAAAGCGTGGTCTTGCCGGTGCCGACATCGCCCGCCAGCAGCACATGGCCCCGGCACAGCGCGGAAATGAGCAGCAGGCGGATGGTCCGCGCCTGCCCCAGAACGACGCCGTTCAGCGCCGCTTCGGCGTCGCGGAACCGGGCGTGCCAGTCCGAAATATTGCTATCCATGATCCGTCCCGAATATCACGCTGCGCGTGGTCTGGAAGCACGCGCAGCGCCCCCGGCCCGCTTATTCGGCGGGCGGAGCCTTGGTCTCGTCGTAGCCGTCGATCTTCTTGACGTCATATTCGAACTTGCCGGTCTTTTTCATGTTCCAGACCCGCCATTCATTGCGGGCATCCATGACGGCCAGCGACTCGCCCTGCTTGGACAGTTCGGCCGGGTCGTGCTGCGGGTCGTATTTCGAGCCCTCGACCTTTGCCGGGTAGTCGGGCTTCGGCTCCCAGCAATTGCCGGGGGCCTTGCAGTTGGTGCCGTCATAGGCCAGCGCCGGAGTGCCGAGCGCCAGGGCGGCAACGGTCAGGGTCAGGATGCGTTTCATTCTGTCTCCTCCTTCTGGGTCAGGCCGGGCGGGCCGCCGCCCGGCGGTTCGGGTTCACGACTGGTCTTCGCCGGACGATTTGGGTTGGAACGGGGTAAAGCCGGCCTTCTGCTCGTCCGTCAGCCAGCTGGCGTCCTTGGGATCGCCGGTATAGAGGTGGCGCACCCAGGCCATGGTCCTGAGCATCTCGTCCAGCGTCAGGCTGCCCCACATCGGCCCCATCTGCCCCGTCGCGCCGCCGTAAAGCGTCGAGAACAGCCCGACGTCGGTTTCGTTGCCGGGATAGGTCCAGTAGGCGTCGTTCAGGCCGGGACCGATCTTGCCTTCGGCATAATGCCCATGGCAGCCCGAGCACATGCCGGCATAAAGCTCTTCGGCCTCGGGCAGGATCTCGGGATCCTCGTTGTAGACGTTCTCGCCGGTTTCCAGGAAGTGCTTCACGGCCTCGGTGTCGCGGCCTTCCTCCATGGCGTCGTCGAAGTTCAGCGGTGAGCCGTCGATGATGTTGAAGAACTGCGGGGCCGCCATTGCCGCGACCGGGATGATGAGGGTCATTGCGAATGCGGCAAGGATCCTGGGCTTCGTCATTCCATTTCCTTCAGCTTGACGGCAGCAGGGGGATGCCTTCCTCGGTCAGGATGGCATCAATCCTGGCTTTGCCGGATTGCAGGGCCTGTTCGATCGGCCCCAGAAGCTCGGGATGGGTCTTGGACACGCCCACGGACTGCGAATATTGCAGCGGGATGATGACGCCGTCCGAGCGTTCGATTTCATTGGTAATCAGGGTCATACGCAAGGGCTCGCGCGAGTCGCGGACATAGCGCGCCGCCTCGGGGGCGAAGACGATGGCCAGATCGGCCCCGCCATCCGCGACCTCCGTGATGACGCGGCTGGCCTCGACCTGGGTGTATTTGTTTCGCCGGTCCTCGAAATTGGTCAGCGAGGCCTGGTAGATCAGGTTGTATTCGTAGCGGCCGGTATATTTCAGGATCGTCTCGGCCGGGGAATGCAGGCGATACGAGAAGGTGTCGAACCCCTCCTGATCCACGTCCTGCCACTTGTCGCCCTCGAAGTTGCGGTCCTGCCGCGTGACAAAGGCATAGCCCGAACGGTAGTAGGGCTGGGTGGTCAGCAGCCGTTCGTCGCCCGCATCCACGCCGATCAGCACGTCGCACAGATCCTTTTCGATGCCGTCGCGGACCAGGTAGATCGCGTCCTTTTCCAGCATCACCAGATCAAGCGTGGCGCCCATCTCGTCGGCCAGCACCTGGGCGATCTTGTTTTCAAAGCCCCTGCCCTGCGCATCCGAGAACGGCGCATCCTTGGTCGAGGCGCAGACACGCAGGTTCGTCGTGTCGGCCAGAGCGGGCGATGCAAGGGCAAGAACTGCCACCCCGACACCGCAAACCTGGCGGAAATCAACAAGCATTTCGGTTTCTCCAGACTGAATAGCTCAAGCAGGCCGGCCCGCCAGGAAGGAAGCGCGGGCCGGCCTGTCGCGTCAGGCGGGCTCGCCCGGCGCGTATTCGCCCACGTTCGGGTCGGAATAGGGGCTCTCGCCGTCGAGCGAGAAGACCATCACGCCGCCGCCCATCTGGGTGAACTCCTGCAACCGCTTGAAGGCCCCCACCGAGCCCAGCCCGGCAGTCGGGTCGGCCAGGTCGAAGACCAGACCCACGCCCGGCCAGCCGCCGACGCCGTACATGATCGCGACATATTGCCGGCCGTCATGCTTGTAGGTCATCGGATGGCCGATCACGCCCGAGGGCAGCTTGAACTTCCACAGCAGGTCGCCGGTGTCGCTGTCGCGGGCCTTGATGAAGCCGTCCAGCGTGCCATAGAATGTCAGCCCGCCCGCGGTGGCCATGGTGCCGCCCCAAACCGAGAAGCGCTCCATCTTTTCCCATTTCATCTCGCCCGAGATGGCGTCGTAGGCCTTGATCTGGCCCAGCCCCAGCGCGTTCTGGCGGTCGCCCTTCGGCCCCGGATACATGGTCAGCGTGGCACCGACGAAGAACTGCCCGGCGCGATAGGGCAGCATAAAGGGCTCCCAATCCATGCAGATGTGGTTGATGCCCAGCATGAAGACCTTGCGCTCGGGGTCGTAGCTGTCATGGCCCTGGTTGTGGTAGCCCATGGCCGAGGGGCAGATGTCGCGGGCCTTGTGGTCCATGCGCGTGCCGAATTCGGGATCGCGCACCGGCAGGCCGGTATCCAGCTGCACCTCCTTCACCCAGTTGACAGTGTCGTCCATCTTGTCGGCCGAGATCAGGTCGCCATTGGTGCGGTCCAGCGTATAGACGATGCCGTTGCGGTCAGGGTGGGTCAGCAGCTTGCGCATGTTGCCCTCCTTGTCCTCCTGCTCCGACAGCATCATCACGTTGACGCCGGCATAGTCCCATTCGTCATGCGGCGTCTTCTGATAGGCGAATTTCGCCTCGCCGGTGGTCGCCTCGCGGCCCCAGATCGCCATGGTCCATTTGTTGTCGCCCGGACGCATGGTCTCGTTCCAGGGCGCGGGGTTGCCCGAGCCGTAATAGAACAGGTCCACCTCGGGGTCATAGGCATACCAGCCCCAGTTGGTGCCGCCGCCGATCTTCCAGGCGTCGCCCTCCCATGTCTCCAGGCCCAGGTTCTTCTGGCCGTAATGCGGGTTCGGGGCGTTGAAGTCCTCGGCCAGCAGCAGCTCCTCGTCCGGGCCGGTGGCGAAGGCGCGCCATTTCTTCTCGCCGGTCTTGACATCATAGGCGGTGACATAGCCGCGCACCCCCAGCTCGGCGCCGGACGATCCGACCAGCACCAGGTCCTTGATGACATAAGGCGCGATGGTCAGGGTCGAGCCGACCTTGATGTCCGAATTCTCCATGATCCAGCGCGTCTCGCCGGTCTCGGCATCCATGGCGACGATATGGCCGTCGAGCTGGGTGCGGAAGATCAGCGGCTTGACCTCGTCGTCGCCCGGCCAATAGGCGAGGCCTCGGTTGACCACGTCGCAGCAGGCCACGGTCCGGGCCGTGGGGTTCTGCTTGGGCTTGTTCTGCCACAGGATCTTGCCCGGCTCGTTCAGGTCCAGCGCGAAGGTGGTGTTCGGGAAGGGCGTGTGGATGAACATCCGGTCGCCGACGACCAGCGGCGTGCCTTCGTGCCCATGCAGCACCCCGGTCGAGAACGACCAGGCGGGCCGCAGCTGCTTGACGTTCTCCTTGTTGATGTCGGTCATCTCGGAATAGTTCTGCGCGTTGTAGTCACGCCCGGTCATGACCCAGTTCGCGGGGTCCTTGGCCAGTTCGACCAACTGGTCGTTGGCGGTCGCTGGCGCAGTCGTCAGGACGGCAAGGCCCATGGCGACGGCCATCGCAAGGCTCGACGCGCCCGTTACCTTCGGGGTGTTCCTATTCATAGCGATCTCGCTCCCTCTCGCTGTCTCTGGCGCGGACCGGCGGCCAGTCCTTCGACCCCGGCGGTCACGACACTTGGCGGGTTCGGGCCTCCACTCCCGAACCGCCGCAGGACTGATTAGGCATTCCGCTATCCGCCTTGTCTGCGGGGTGGGCTTCCCGACTTTCTCGGGGGTTTTTCCCCGTTCGATCCGGGTGATGCATCACCCGTTTTCGGCAAGCGCCAGACCAACGTCGCAGCACGCGGCGGTTGTTCCATACCAAAGGTGGGCATAGTCTCGACCTCAGGAGGATACGCTGGCGGCGAATCACCGCAGCGCAGAAAAACCGCAGAAAACAGGAGGAGGCAGGATGGGTTTTTGCCGTGGCACCGTCGTAGGGCGCTATGCGGCAGGCATAGCGGTGCTGCTTGCCTTGGGCGCCTGTTACGAGGAGGATGACCAGACCCTGCCTTCGGCCAAGCCCAGGCAAGCCCTGGCCGCAGAAAGCACGCATTGGCTGGAAGTCGATGACGCCCGCAGCCCAGAAGCCTTCCTGTCCACTGAGTCCGGTCTGCCGTCCCGGACGCTGGCCCCGTTGCTGAGCGCGCTCTCGGCGCATTACCGGGAAAGCCCCCGGATGATCGCCAACCGCGTCCTGCAACTGTGGCGGGAATATCCCGACACCCCGCTGGATCGGATAATGATCGATCTGATGCCGGCACAGGATATGCACGAAAAAAGCTTGGGCCCCGTTGCCCAACAATATCGTGTCCTGCGGGCCAGTGGTGCCGGCCACACAGATGCCCTTGCCACAGCCATGAGGCAAAGGGAATGAGCGCGTCAACCGAAGGTCTCTCGTTCCAGGCATTTAGCCGGGCGCCGCAGGCCCGGCGGACCGTGCCGCTGCGCCGGATCGTGATGGGACTAGCCAGCATTGTCAGCCTGTCGTTGTGCCTGATCGTCTCGGCCATCCTGATCCTCAACGCGCGCCAGGCCGTGCAGGAGGAAACCGAATCCGCATTTCGGCTGGCCCATGAGGCCGCCGTGCGCCGTCTGCCGCCCAGTCATGGCGGCCGCGACACCATGGCCGAGGCGATCGGCCTTGCCGAAGAGATCGATGGGCTGCGGCATGTCTCGGCGCGCATCCTCGACCCCGAGGGCCGGCCGCTACAACATCGCGCGCATGGCCAGTTCCGGTCCCAGGCGTCCGCTCCGCAGTGGTTCTCGGCCCTCATGACGCCACCCCTGGTCGAGGCCTTGGTCCCCATCACCCATTATCCGAATGTCCTGGGGATGCTGCGCGTCGCTGCCGACCCGACCGACGAAATTGCCGAGGTGTGGAGCGATTTCAGCATCATTCTGCCGGTGCTGTTCCTGGCCGGGCTTGCCATGGTGGGGCTGGCCTTCCTGATGACGACGCTGCTGACGCGGCGACTGCAGTCGGTGCAGGCCGCCATGTCGCAGATGCAGGACGGCCGCCTGTCGGTGCGTGCGCCCGACGACCGGCTGACGGAATTCGCCGATCTGGCCGCGGGGGTCAACGCGCTGACCTCGCACCTGCAGGCCGAGCGGGCCGAAAACGACCTGTTGCAGGCCCGCCTGATCGGCAGTTCCGAGGCCGAGCGCTCGCGCATCGCGCTGGACCTGCATGACGAGATGGGGCCGCAGCTTTTCGCGTTGCGGGCCGCCGTCAGCCACGCGCAGGCGATGATCGCCGACCTGCCGGACCGGCCTGCCGCCCTGGACGAGACGCTGGATGCCATCGCCTGCCATGCCGTGGAGGTCCAGAGAAGCGCCCGCACCGCCATCAACGACCTGCGCCCGATGCTGCTGGGCGAGGCCAGCCTGATCGAGCTTTTAGCCGAGCTCGTCACCGGGTTTCGCGACGTTGCATCCGAAACGCGGGTCGTGCTGGACATCGACCCAGAGGTCGAAGGCTCCAGCCTCGGCGAGTTGGCGGAATTGTCGATCTATCGCTTCGTCCGGGAAAGCGTTCTGAACGCCATACGGCACGGGCGCGCCACTCTGGTCCGGGTCAGCCTGGAAACCATGCCGGACGAGCCCCGGCAGATCGTGGTGCGCGTCACGGACAACGGCAAGGGTCCGGAACCCGGTCCCAGCGGCGATCGCCCCCCGCTCGGATTTGGCCAGATCGGCATACAGGACCGCGCCCGCGCGTTTGGAGCGACCTATCTGCCCCCCTGGCGAGATAACAGGCTAACCCATACCGAGTTGAGGATATCCCGCCCATGCAAGCCTCGCTGAAGATGAAGTCAGGCGACGCCCGCCCCCTGCAGATCCTCATCGTGGACGACCACCCCGTTGTGGCCGAGGGCTGGGGTAGGATCATCCGCACCAAGGTCGCATGCGAGATCGCCTCGGCCCCGTCGGCATCCGAGGGTTGGCGGTCATGGAGACAAGCTCGCCCCGACCTGATGGTAGTGGATCTGAGCATTGGCAGGAATAAGATCGCCGGAATCCGGCTGATCGAGCGTTTGCGACGCGTCGATCCCGATTTACCGATCCTGGTCTTCACCATGCACCGCAGCCCCGTCTTGGCCCGCCGCGCACTCATGTTCGGCGCGAACGGGATCATCAACAAGGACAACCCGCCCGCCGAAATCTGCGAGGCTTTCTCCGAGGTGGCTCGAGGCGGCAATTACGTCGACTCGCGTCTGGCGATGCAGATCGCTTTGCTGAACGTCTCGCGCCCAGGAACGAGCGCCCCGCGCCTGACCGGCCGTGAGGAGGAGATCCTGGGCATGATCACCGAAGGCATGTCCTATCGCGACATCGCGGACCGAGCCTGCATCAGCTACAAGACAGTTTCGAACGTCAGCCTGGTGCTGAAGGACAAACTCGGCGCGGCAAACCTTGCCGATCTGGTGGTCAAGGGCATCCGCTATTTCGAAGGGGACTAGGGTCTAGACTTCGGTAACGGGGTCGTCCCAGTCAAGGGCTCTCACGCATACCGAATGTCCCGCCTAACCGCGGTCTTATCCTTTGAACCGTTGATCCGCTTACCCCCAGCACTTTGGTCGCGATCACCACCTCATCGCGCAGGATGCCGAGGTTGCGAATGGCTTGGCCGAGGATCCTCCAGCCCCGTCCGTGATCAGCTTGACGGTCCGCCTTGAGATCGGCTCCGGCGACCTCGCGTCAGGTCGCGCGCCGCCAGTGGGCGATGATCGACTTCTTGTCCTGGAAATACGCCCGGCGGATCTTCGCAATCGTCTCCACAACCAGCATCCCGCACTGTGCCCCCCGATAGCCTCGGAGGCATCATGACCATCAGCGTAAGGGGGGTCATTTTTGGAAGCCGATTACCCCGTTACGGGGTCAATTTTGCACGCCGGTTCACAGACGATGAAGACGCGCCGGTGATCGACCGCGAAGGTCTTGGCATGAAGGCTGGCACCGGAGATCCCCATCGGGAAGATCTGCCTGTCGGACTGAGCCCCGCGCAGCTTCAGCTCGTAAAGCTTCACGCCGGCCTGCAGCAGGTCGCGGCGGTATTTCGTATAGCCGGCATGGACCAACAGCACGTCGGTCGTGTTCAGCGCATTGGTCAGGATGTTGACCTCGATGCCTCTGCGCGCCAGGTCCGAGAAGACATCGGTGCCCCTGCGGCCCGGCACGAAATAGGCCGAGACCAGGTCCAGCCGCGTCTCGATCCCGCCAAGGATCTGCGCCAGGCGCGAGATCATCAGCTGGTCCTCGGTGGCGAAGCCCTGCCCCTTGGCCGGATCGTCGGCGACCAGCTGCACATGGGTCCATTCATGCGCGACCCTCCCCTCGACGGCGGCGCGGGCACTGCTTTCCACCACGCCCAGCAATTCGCGGGCCTCGTCGGTCTCGCGCAGGGCGGCGATCCGCGCCTCGAAGGCGGCGATATCGCTTGCGCCGCCGACCACCCGCTCAAGCTCGATGACCGAGGCGGCGTTCCAATAGGCGTCGAAGACCGCACTGGTCTCCGGCACGACATGGCCCACGGCGACCGCGTCCATGTCGAGATAGAAGGCATTGCCGATCTGGAAATACTCGTCGCCGATATTGCGCCCGCCGATGATCGCGGCGCTGCCGTCCACGATCATGCTCTTGTTGTGCATCCGGCGGTTCATGCGGAAGAAGTCGATGGCATAGCCCAGGTATTTCGGGCTGTGCACCGTCGAGGGGTTGAACAGCCGGATCTGGAAGTTCTCCTGCGCGTTCAGCGTGGCCAGCAGAGGGTCCAGCCCCGGGATGCCGTTGTCGTCCAGAAGCAGCCGCACCCGCACGCCGCGCTGCGCCGCCCGGTGTAACGCGTCCAGAAGCAGCAGGCCCGAAGTGTCGTCGTGCCAGATGTAATATTGCGCGTCGATCGAGGTCTCGGCCAGATCGGCCAGGGTCAGACGGCTGGCCAGCGCATCATGGCCGTTGCCAAGCGCGACCACGCCGGTCTGGCCGGGATGGGCCGCGATCTGGTCCGCGAAAGCGCGGCCGATCCGGCCCTGCGCATCCGGCGGCAGCGCGGCCTCATGCGGGCGGGCAGAAACATCCGGCAGCGGAAAGACCAGCCGCAGGATCAGGATCGCCGCCCCTGCGACCAGAACCGCGAGCAAAAGCCATTTCAGGATCTGCATGTAGGCTGTCCTCCTGCGATTGGAGGCGCTGACCGGGTCCCCGCCGGGAACTCGAGGCTGCCGTCGCGGGCGATATCCGTCAAGGAAGAGCGCAACCGAAGCCCAGACAGGCCGACCACTCCCGAGCCGACAAGGGGTCCCAGCCCATAGAGCAGTTCCATGTGGATCGAGCCACGCAACAGGGACAGGACCTGCCCGGCCGCCACGGAAGCGTCGGTCAGGTCGAGCTCCCCTCGCCCCGCGCCGCTGCAAGCGCCTGGGCGATCATCGCAGGGGAGGCCGCCGCTGCCCGCACGCAGATGTGATCCCGCCGATTCTGCGCTGCGGTTCGCTCCCGGCTGCTTCCGGTGTGATTCCGGGGCGGTTGGAGCGCGAACGCAGAAAGCCTCCCGAATGATGTCTAAATCATTGTAATCTAATAGTATTTCTGGTTGCGGGGCAAGCAACCGCCGTAATCTACCTGAGTTGAAATGCGCGGTTTAACCCCTACCCTGCCGCAAATGCAGCGCCCGGCCCCGCGGCCATCTCTCGCTTTTGTTAGCCATCCCGACGCCTGGATGGTCCCCTCAACATCCAAGGTCAGATAGGGTATTCGGCTTGCGCCCCCAGTTCCCATCCTGGACGTCATTAGGTGCTACGCTTCGAGTTACTCGTAGAACGTGGTCTGTGTGAAGCAGCCACATCGTCACGCGACCATCGCTGTCATCGAAACTGAGACGCGAGGTCAAAAGTGGCTCCTTGAATGGCGACGGCCCCAAAATCATCGCCTGCCGTGGCGTTTCAGAACACGGCTCACTGCCTGACTTCGTGTTGCCTGATAACAGGACGAGACAAGCCTCACCCCATATTACCGAGCTTTGTAAAATGGCCTTTTTCTTCCCCGTGGCACCCGCCGGGCAGAGAAAAGGCTGCAAAGAACATTACCGCAAACCCTCCTGCCTTATGGGCTGAGATCAGATAAGCAGTATTTATTCTGATACCGAATGATGCCGGCGCGCCTGCTTGCGGCGGCTCGGAAACCGCCACAATAAATGTCTGAACCCTCCGCAGAATGCAGCGCCCGCCGCATTATCCGCCCTCAATCCTCTGCCGGTCGAGGCGATAGACCCGTGCCCTGTCCGTATCGACATGCCGGGGCAGGCGATACTGATATGACCTCTGCTCACCACCCGGAACCAGCAGACCCGCATCGCCCAGCAGCTTCACCGCCAGGCCTGCCGGCATGCCGGAGGCGATGTCCATCCGGAACGCATCGATGCCGAGATAGATCCAGCGCTCATCCCCCCAGCCGATGGCATCCGGATCCGGCTCGGCTCCCGGCGGGCACAAGCGGTGGCGGTTGCGGCGCAAGTATCCGGCCAGACGTTCCGCCATGGCCTCGGCAGTCGACGGCGGACGCGCCGCATGGGCCCTGTGCCAGATCACCGCGATCTCGACGAGGGCGTCGGTCGCCATGCCCTTCCGCCAGGGCAGGACGCCGAGCCGGCTGCCGATTTCGCCAGCCGCAGCGATCAGGGCCAGACGGTTCAGAACCCGCAGCACCGGCCCTTCTTTCGCATTCGGAGGCAACCCGATCGCCACCAGCATCTTGCTGCGCAGGCGCGAGATCATCGGGCGCAGGGTCTCCTTAATCAGGTCATGTTGTGCGATGATCCTGTCCACGAATGCCGGCAGGACATGCCCGTAATGCTCCCTGGCAGCATTCTGGAGCGTCTCGGCGAAGACGTGGCCCGAGCCATGTCCATGTAACGTCTTGAAGAGGCCGAACTCCCATGACGGTGCAGGAATGTCGATCAGCCGGACGCCGATCCCTTCGGGCATCTGGATCCCGGCAGCAGCCAGGATCCGCTCAATCGGTTTCTCCGAGGTCGAGAGCAGGACGGTTTCCCAGTGCGCCGTCGCTTCCAGGATCAGTTTGTGGTTGCCGCGCCCCCGGCCCGTGCCATTGCCGATCATGTAGATGGCCTCGAGGATCGCGGGCGAGGGTCGGGCCGGGAATTCATCCAGCATCAGCGTGCCGTCATGGGCCAGGCGGCATGCGAGTTCCAGCGCGGTGTTGGTGGCGTTCCAGCGGTCAAGTTTGGGCGGCCCCATGCAGCTCTGCGCGGCGAGCAGGGCGGTGGTCTTTCCCGAACTGGTCGAGGCGTAAAGATTTACCCCCACGGTCTCGATCCCGGCATGTTTCAAAAGCGGTCCCGCCAGCACCGCCGAAATGGCGCAGATCAGCGCCGGATTGCCGACGGCCAGACGACCAACGGTGTCTTTCCAGCCGTCCAGCGAACCCGAAGACGGCACGGCGCTACGGGCATGGAGCAGTTCGACGGCCTCACCCCGCTGCGGATCCGCCGAGAGCAGCTTGCCGTCAGGCAGCAGATAGGCAGGTGCCGCATCCGTCCCTGCCATCCAGCCGGGACGCGAGACCGACAGGATCCGGGCTTCCACCGGCCAGCGGCGGATCAGGTCGATGATGTCATTCCGGTTGCCCTCGATCGCCAACCCTGCCGAGATCAGCTGCGCACAGACGCTGCGTGGCTTGTCGAGGATATCGGCCTCGGGGATGGTTTCCCGACGCAAATTTCCATCGCGATCGAGAAAGCAAACCCGGCGGCTCCAGTTCCTGCCGCTGTCATCGCGGGTCAAGGCTTCGACGCGCAGAGGTCCGCACATCGGCACCCATTCATCGTCGATACCGCCATAGCCCAGCATCTGTTCACGCGGAAGATGGGTCCAGAACGGGGGCAATTCCTGACGCATGGCGACCAGGAAGGCGGCGATTTCCGGATCGTGATAAAGAGCGCGCAACCGGGCCTCGGACGTCTCCTCAGCGGCATCATCCGGCAGAATGGTCTGTCCGGCATCGGTGGGGGCGGGCGGGGTTTCGGGAAGCGCGCTGTGCTGCTGTGCGTCGATAGGGTTATTGTCCGGCATCGTTTTTTCCATGCAAGGCGCGGGGTTGCGCCATCCCCATCATGATGTGCCGGGTCGGCATGCAAGTCAGCGGCAGGGATGCGCGATATTGTGGACAATGGTGTTGATTTCCGTCGAGACGTGACCCG